>JADYYL010000227.1 GCA_020853655.1 Deltaproteobacteria bacterium | reverse complement strand
GTCCGTTGAACCTGTCGCATCACCCTCGGTCTCGCAAGATCGGTCCCCTGTCTCCCTGACCGGTATGACGTTTGATCGCCGCGCACTCGGATCCCGAGCCGAGAATCTCGCGCGATTCATGGAGGAGATGAACCTTCAATCGTTGAGCTCCCAACAACACTCCGCGCAGAACGCGAATCAAAGCGCGAAGGGAGCGGCAGCGCCACTCGCCGGAACAGCGGAGCGCATGAGCGCTCGTGATCTAAGTTCGTCTTCTGCGGAGCGAGCCTCATCGCTTCGTGATGATCGAGTCTCCGTGGAGCTTGATCCGAAGCTCCTTGGCTCGTCGATGCCTCCCCGCCCGGCCCCTCTGGAACGACGAGTTGACCCGAGTGTCGAAGCCAATGGCGAGCATGCCGTGAACGAGGCGGAGCTACAGCACCGACTCAACGGCCGCACGATGGGACGTCGGACGTCCTAGTTCGCTCGCTTTCCAACAGAACATTCAACAATGGAGAGGCGTCGAGCTGCCGCTGGGACCATCGCGAGCTGTCATCTCCCTGCACAGATCCCAACGAGTTCGTATGGCTAGCGCCTGAGGGGCACAGCCCGCCTCTTGAGGGCGCATGTTCCGAGACGGGCGCTGGAAGCCAGCGGTCGCCCCAGAGTCTCCTCCGGCGATAGGCGGTGATGATACGGCGCCCACCAAATCGTCATAACAGGTATTAGGACCATCGCTCGCGAGACTGCGAGCCTGGCCGGTTTGATCGATAGAATGTCGGACGCACAATCGTCGCCGATGTCCTGTTGAAACGTTGTGAAGAGGGGGTGGAGAAAGGTTATGGCATCAACAAACGCTGCACACACACTTCAACGAAATCTCGCACAGGAAGCACCGTCGCAGAGCGACTCGGCCCATGAGACGCGAATCGCGTCACTGAAGCCCAGCGGGAAACCCGAGAATCTCTTTAGTCCAGAAAACCTTAGTGCTGTTCGCCACGCTGCTCATCGCTATATCAACTGCACTCCGGAGTTTGCCTCCGGAGCATTGACCAATGAGCATGCGAACGAGTTCGCGCGGCGGATCGGACTTCCGAGCGGCGAGTTCTCTATCCAAGATCATCGAAGCACGGGAGGTTGGTCCTTCCTCTCCCCTCTCTCGGCGGGAAGCCAACGGAGCATCTCGTTCCGATTATGTTCAAGAAAACCTGATGGCGAAATTGGCCGTTCTGTTCTCGCGGTTGAATCAGGCGGAGAGTCCACGCGTCTGACCGTCCTCCCGCCGAACTTCGGCGCTCGATAAGCGAGGACCGGCCAGGTATCTCCAGCGCCCTGATGAGCTCTGGAGATTGTGCGCAACACGTCCTCGAACCCGTTACGCGGCACCGGAAGGCTTCAGCGTTCCAATGCTATCGAAGAAACTCTTGCCTTGCTCCGCGCGCTTTCGAATCCCTTCGCTCGCTTCAAATCGCGGCCCAGCGCGCTTCACCAGTGAGTCCATGCGCTGCGCAGTGGCTTTTGCGCCAAGGCTCTGCGCGTAGAATATCAGCCCTCCGCGGAACGGAGGAAAGCCCATGCCCATGACGGTTGCAAGATCGATTTGAGCGGCAGCTTCCTTCCCTGGATATCCCGCGACGCCTTCGTCAAGGCACCGAATCCCTTCGTTCACCATGGCCAGCATGAGGCGATCCGTGATCTCTGCAGACCCAGGAGTGACGACCTTCTCAGCCGCTGTGATTCCGAGCTTCACGCGGATCTGCGGATCGACAACGCTCTCCTCGCTCGTATGGTTGTAGAAACCGGAGCCGTTCTTGCGTCCGAGATGTCCTAGAGCGGCCAATGTCTCCGCATAGCTCGGCCCACGCATCCGGTCGCCGTAGCGACCGACCATGATCGAGGAAACCTTAGCGGCAATGTCGAGTCCAATTTCATCGAGAAGTCGGAGTGGTCCCATCGGCATGCCGAAGCGCATCGCCGCGCCGTCGATGTCCGATACCGAGTAGCCCTCGGCAAGCAATGCCGCCGCTTCAGTCAGATAGGGTGAGAGAATACGGTTGACGAGGAATCCAGCGACGTCCTCGACGATCACAGGAAATTTTGCGGCGCCTGAGACGAGCGCCGCGCTGCGAAGCACCGCGCGATCGGAAGTGTTCTTCGCACGAACAATCTCAACGAGCGGCATCCGCTCCGCGGGATTGAAGAAGTGCAATCCAATGATCCTTGACGAGTCAGTGAGCGCGGACGCGAGGTCGTTGACTGACAGGGAAGACGTATTGGTTGCGATGATCGTGTCTTTGCCGACCACCCCTTCCACCTTTGCGAAGATCTCACGCTTGACGTTCAAGTCTTCGATGATCGCCTCGATCACGAAATCCGCATCAGCAAGTTTATTGAGATCGTCGGTGACAACGAGCGCGTTCAGCAACGCGCTCCGCTCTGAGTCAGACAGCGAGCGCTTCCGGTTCGCAGCATTGCGAATGTGTTCGAGCGCGCGGTCTCGGACTTGTGCCACCGGTTCGATGACCGTGACCTTCCGTTTGGAAAGGAGCATGGCCGCTGCGATTCCAGCGCCCATGACCCCGCCTCCAAGCACAGCGACCCGTGCTGACGCGAGATCCTCCTTCAGAGGTTTGCTGAGCTTGGCGCTCTCTTCGCTCACGAAAAACACGTGGACCAGCGATTTGCACTCAGGGGAGATGACGAGCTCCGCGCACAGTCGGCGCTCCTCTTTCAATCCGCTCGCGATTCCGTTCTTCAATCCGAAGAACACGGATTCGAGTGCTTTCAATGGGGCGGGATAGTGTCCCTTTGTCTCTTTGAGTATCGAAGCGAGAGCGCCCTTCTTCACGACGCT
>JADYYL010000226.1 GCA_020853655.1 Deltaproteobacteria bacterium | reverse complement strand
TTGCAGGGTGAAGGATCGTTGCCCAACCCACACGCGCGTCGCGAGAACATTTCGCAATCTCGCCACACTTGGGGGGATTCTTCTCGGCTGTACAGTGGGCACAGACGCTCGTGCCCAAGTCAGTTTTGAGCCTCTCGCTGGTTGGACCCATGTTCCCGTGCGCGAGAGCGACCCCACTTACGGAGTCGCCTTAGAGACGAGCGCTGTCGGCTATACCTCCCCAACAATCGCCGAGATCGATGGCGACCCGAGCAACGGACTCGAAGTTGCCGTCGGCTCGCAGAACGGTGTGCTCTCTGTGCTCCGTAGCGACGGAACATTGCTGTGGAGTGCGCGGATGCCGAACGCGGACTGCAACGAAAAGCCTTTCCAAATGTTTTCAAGCCCCGCTGTCGGCACGCTCTACGGCGACGGAACACCGTATGTCGTTGTCGGATATGGTGGAATTCTCGCGCGTGACTGCGACGGCGGCGTAAGCGCGTTCCGCGGACCGGATGGTTCCGTCGCGTGGAACTTCAGCGTTCGCAAGCTCGCCAAGTCTCGCAAGATCAAGGAGCGGAACTACGGCGTCTACAGTAGTCCCGCACTCGCCGATGTTGACGGCGATGGGAAGCTCGAAGTTGGATTCGGATCGTATGCGCGCCACGTGTTCCTGCTCGAGCACAATGGGAAGCCGCGCTTCTACTACAACACGGCCGACACGGTGTGGTCGTCCCCGGCATTCGCCGACATCAACGGAGATTCGCAAAAGGAACTCCTCATCGGCTCTGACATCTCCAAGAATACGAACATCCGCCCTGCAACGGCGAATGGTGGATATGTCATTGCGCTTCGCACCTCCAAACCCAAAGACGGACCAAAGTACAACTTCCGCGACAAACGCGCGGTGCTCTGGCAGACAAACTTCGACCAAACCATCTTCTCCTCCCCAGCCGTCGGCGACATCGATCCGACTCGCCCCGGACTTGAACTCGCGATCGGTTCAGGGTGCTACTTCGGGAAAGACGCAAGCAAGCCAGGCAAGTGGATCAAGATCCTCCGTGCCTCAAACGGCAAGGTTATTCGCACCCTTCCGACCAGCGCGTGCTCGAGCTCAAGTCCTGCGCTCGCAGACATCGAGGGTGACGGAGATTTGGAGGTGTTCTCGGTAACGGATGGCACCTCTCGCCATGGCGGCGACGGATTCTGCCGAGTGGCCGCATGGCGCGGCACCGAGACTACCCCGATCTGGAATCGAATCGTCTATGACGGATCGAGCACCGACGAGAACTGCGGAGACCTTCGCTCACCGGTCGTCGCCGATCTCGACGGCAATGGCTCGCTGGAAGTTGCCGTGTCGGTGAGAAACGCCGTCATCGTGCTCGACGCGGCGACAGGCGCGAGTCTCACCTGCGAGGGAGACTGTAGCGCCGACAGCCGACCCCGCATTCGAGTCTTCAATAGCGTGCAATCAACTCCGGCAATCGGCGACATCGACCGCGATGGACGTCTTGAACTTGTCGTGGGAAGCAACTACCGCTCACGAGGAATGATATTTGCCTTTACGTCACTCGAACTAGGATCCATCGCCGGGCCACACGCCCCCTACGCCGCTCCGTGGCCGATGTTTCGTGGGAATGCGCGACATGATGCGCTGTATCGGAATGAGCAGTGACACCTTTCGCAGATATCAATACTGAGCGACTTTCTCAGTTCGTCAACCGGATCCGCCGCTAGTCGGTAGACCAAAAAACACTCTTCACTCACTGCCAAAAAAGGCGCCTCCACTCGGCGGGCCATCTTCTCAGTGTGACGATGGAACGCCGCGAGGACCAATCCGCTTCGAAATAAGCGAGGCGAGATGACCCATCGAATACATGCGCAGCGCAAAGGAGGTCTCGCTCATCACCCAACCTGAAGTCAGGCAGGATGGCAACGAACTTGGTTCGCTTCGGAGCTTTTCGAAAGGGTTCGTTCTAAGAGAGTCACAACGCTTTTACAGCACGGCCGGCAATTCAGTTAGTTCGAAAGCGTTGGACATGTATCCCACTCCTTGATCGCAATCGTTCGCGCGTAAGCCAACCTCTCATTGGTACATCGAGGTCAACGGAAAGTGAGATACGGGCGCAAGACAGCGCCTCTGCAGAAAAAGATGGGAAGACTGATCCGCAAGAACCGGGGAGGGGTGTCAATTACGGAAATTGACACCGCCTCACCGCACCTTGCCTACCTTGCTCAACATGTCGCCACACCGACGGAGAGCATTGAACAGAGCGAATCGAAAGTATCGCGGAACCAGTCGTGGGTAGCGGTTCAGCAATACATCCCGTCGGTAGCTTGCGGGAGCGAGTGCAAGATACCGAGCCGCGCGTTCGGCGCTCGAGAGTTCGTGGCCGTAGTTCGGCGCCTCGATCTCAAGCACTTCCAGTGTCACTCGAATCTCAAACTCTGCTCTCTCGCCCCAAGCACCCAAGAGTTCTCGAGCGGGGCATACCGGAAAAATTTTCTTCTCGATTCTCTCACCCTCCTTTCCAGGGAGTCAGTGGCGACTCGCACCACTCAATCCCTGAAAAAGAGAAAAACCCTCTACGGATCAGTCCGACCATTATGATGAGTTCTAGCATGAGTGTGCCCGACATCCGATCGCATTGTAGGCGCCCGGAAACACTCTCGAATTGACAACAGGTTGATTAGTGACGCCCCTCGATCCACTGCCCGCCGGAGCGGAGGGCACGAAGAATATCGTCAAAGTTTCCGCGACTGGCGTCGCCGACTATCACCGGAATGTTTCTTCCCAGCCCAGTCCCCTCTCGTATGAAGCGGTCGGCCGCAGCAACCGAGGTCTTCACCTGCACACCATACAAATTCCCGTCCGCTATATAGCGCGGGTCGATGCCGAGAATATTCGTTAGGTCGTCTGTGCTCCAGCTTGCGCGTCCCAACTTCGTGAGCGCGATACCATAACGCTCGATTGTTGCGCGCAACGGGACAAGCGCTTGCGCGAAGCGGCTGTCACCGCCTTTCGCAATGCTTTCGTACTGCCCATAGAGAGATTCCAGTGTTCTGATATCGTTCTGTCCATTTGAGAGCACGGTTGAGCGAATCTCCGCTACGCTCATCGTGGGGGGAAATCCCACTTTTTTTGCGGTCTCTGGTAGCATCACAACGTCAAAACCAATTCGGTCGAGCACAGAATTCGGTATGATCGCTTCGCCTTTCAGTGCTTGTGCTGCGTTCCGCTCCAACAACTCGGATCCCTTGTTGCGAGTCTGCTGTCGACCAAGCCGATTGAACGCATCTTCAATATAAGAAGCCACACTTCGGACAAGCCCCGATGGACGAGCAATCCCGCCACCTTCACGAGTCGCCTCGCTCATCAGAGGAGCGCCTATTGATTGCACCGCGGATCGCGTGGGAGCAGCTCCGACGTGTGCTGCAAGGGGTTGTTCGTTCTGAAGCGTAGTAATCAATCCACTCTGGAACGATTCAAGGCGGTCTTGAATTCCGCGGGCCCCTTTCATGAGGAACTGCACACCCTCATCCGTTCGCACGAACTCTGAAACGGTTTGGCCTGCCCGTTTCGCAGCAGCATTCATCCCATTGACCAGCTCTGCGGCAAAGGTTTGCATTGAAGCCGCGGCGCGCAGGCAGTAATCCTCTAGGAGAGGTACCAGCACTTTACCCGCGTCGGTTTTGGCGAGTGCTGCGAGGCCCGCTTTCCCGGCCGACACCGCTCCAGGAAAAAGTGTGCCCGCAATGCCAGCGAAGGCGATGCTCTCCCAGTCGACGTCAGTTCGAACTCCAGTTGCCATCCCAACGAGCTGCCGCATTCCGTCCGCAGACGCCGCAGCCGCGCCTCCCGCCCCCATTGCGACAGGGAGTGACACGCCTGCAGTTGCGGATACGCCCCCAACACCGAAAAGTTTTATCAAACTTGGGATCCCAGCAATCGCGATCGTATCGAATGCGAGTCGTGACGCGTCAGCGACGTCGGCAGGGAGATCGGACAAGCTCGTCCACTTCGGATCGAGCCGTTTCCAGCCACTCTCCCCACGGGAGCGAATCGCGCGATCTCCCTTGTCGTCGTAGACGACTTCGAATCCCCGCCGCTGTAGGTACGAGTCAATCTCGCGATCGTTATTGAGATATAAGGATATTTGCGCGCGGTCGCTGACCGAGAGCGAGGGGTGGCGAACTTCTGCGACGTCCGCAGAACGGATATGGGGTGATTGAGTTTGGACTACGTCAGGCACTTGAAAACCCTTCTTCAGCTATCATCGTTATGGCTTGGTAAGTTGATCTGAATCATCAACGCTCGAGGTTTTTCCTCACCGGTTTTCGATGGCGCGCGCCGCTGCAAAACTGAGGGATTTCAACGACATGCAAATAAGGATCGGATGGCCACCGGAAAAAGAGTGGCTGGGGTTCCACGCATAGACTTATCGAAATGATTGGAGCGCTCATCGAGGCAAAGGCTCGTTTGAACTTGAGCGTTGCGCCTCATCGCACCTTGCCGACCTTGCTCAACATGTCGCCCCAGCGACGAAGAGCATAAAACAGAGCAAACGAAGGTATCGTGGAACCGGTCGTGGGTGGCAGTTCAGCAAAACTTCCGTCGGTCGGTGGCGGGAACAAGCGCAAGATACCGAGTCGCGCGTTCTGCCCTCGAGAGTGGTGGCCGACCCATCTCGGAGGGAATGCCACCAGAGAGAGGTGGGTTCAGATCTCCGTCATCTTGTGAGCCGTGTTCGCTCACTACTCAAGGAGCGCCGCCAGTACATTCGCGAGCCCAACTTCAGGATTGATCTGCCCTTTCTCCCGAAGCTCCTCCACTCGACGGGCCATCTTCTCGGGCTGACGATGGAACGCCGCGAGCACTAATCCGATTCGATACGCATGACTCGCAATCACTTCGCGGTTCGTGGTCACCGACCATACGATCGATTCCACCGCGCCTGTTAGGACCGGATCGCGAAGAGCGTCTACTACCTCGTTTCGAGCAGCGATGCTCTCCGCCATGCCAAGATGAACGTTCGTCAGTGAAAAGCGTTTGAGGAACTGGTCGTGGACCACTCTCATGGCAGGCGACTCGAGCACCCGAAGCGTCTGCTCCAGTTGACGCTCCCTCATCGCGGGGGACTCCGATTTTTCGCTCGGATCGAGGAAATCCGCCCGGGTCTTTGACTCATCTGACCACGACGTTGGCATTATTGGAGTCACGCGCTGATAATCTTCACGCGCGAGGATATCCATGATGCGAACTTTCTTCATCGCGCCAGTCGGGTCGAGGTCCGGCGCTGCCTGGGGACCGTAGCGGCGCTCAATCTCCGCATTCACGATTCGAAACTCCACTTCGCTCGCTCGCGA
Organism: Deltaproteobacteria bacterium; assembly: GCA_020853655.1. Taxonomy (GTDB): domain Bacteria; phylum Bdellovibrionota_C; class UBA2361; order SZUA-149; family JADYYL01; genus JADYYL01. The sequence goes on along the minus strand of JADYYL010000226.1, from coordinate 1,711 downwards.
ATTGGCGATTCCCTCCATGGTGGCCGTCGCTGGAAGCTGGCGAAGGTGCGGCCACTTACTCAGCACCTCCTTGGCAAAGTCGAGAGAATCCGGATCCGCGAGGAGGCTCGAAATGTGCTGCGCAATCGAAGGCTTTCGCATCAACTCGCCAACGTCGCCGCGCTCGAAACCGAGCTTGAGAAACTCTGCACCAAGACGATAGGCACGATCGCGATCTGCTGGTGCAATCTGTTCTAACGAAAAGGCACTGGTGCCGTCCCTCGGCGCCATTTCTAACAGAAAGCGCTGCAAGGAGATGCGCTCTCTCGACAAACTTGTGGATAGCGGACCACTCCGCACGGCATCCCAATAGAGCTGAGCACTGACGGAGCGAGCGGCTTGCAAAGCTTCAGGCGTCATAGACACAAGTAGTGAGACATCGCTGAGCGTTGGCGAAAGCCCGGGGTGCAATGTCGCAAGCTGAGAAGCTTCGTGCGCGAGTTTGAGAAAGGACTCAAACTCCTGACCCGACAGGGTATGAGCGGAGACCGCCACATCTCGACCTTTCGCAAGCGTCCGATCCTCCAGAAAAATCCTAACCGCTTCGAAGTCTGCGTAGCTGTTCGTTGCAAGCCCGTGAGACTCTGTCGACAATCGCATCGCCGCGACTCGCCATTCTTCGGAGAGAAGTTGTTCGGCGGTAGCCGGATCTCGGTATGCTTGCAATAGAGCTCGAACCTGCTGGGACGTATCCCAACCGAGTTGACTCCGGAGGTGCGAAGCAAAGGCGCGATAGCCGTCGCTCGCAAGCATCAGACGATCCGGAGCATCGAGTCGACCGGCTTCAACGAACGCGCGTGTTGCTGGCCCATTCGATTCGGCGCGAATGCGCTCAACCGCATCAACGAAGTTGGGTTCGGAAATCTCTTCGACAAACCATTTCAATCGCTGTGCGTCCCGAGGAGAACGAAGATCGCGCTGCAACCTCTCAATTGTGGCGACGAGCTCCTGTCCCGACATTCGATCAAGCTCCACGAGGCTGAGTGCGTCGCCATCAGCTACCTTCCCCAGAAGGACTGTCAACACTCCCTTTTCGAGGAGAAGCGTTCGTATTTCATCCGCCGGAATATCACTGAGTCGAATTGACGAGCGCGCCTGCACTGGAAGCATTTGCGATGACTGCTCCTCACGGGAGCTTGCGCCCGCCGGTCGAGGCAGGGAGAGACGCTGAAGCGAAGTCGAATCACTCTCGAGCGACGTCGATTCCGCGGACGGGCGCAATGGTCGATCTGGAAACATGGAAACCTCCAGGCAGGTTATGGCGTGGGAGACCTCGCCAGTGCTACATCCGCGGTCTCTCTTGAGGAGGATCCCGGTTCGCGTAAGTCACCAGAGATGCTCAACGTATTGCCATTCGGGACGATCAAGAACGCGTTCAAGAATTGGATCGCAAGGGCATGCTTCCGAGAGAGAAACATCGGAGGCCGATCGGCACAAACCCAATCGCTCTCTCAATCGCAACAATGGACACTTCCTTACGGCACCTTCCCGAGCATGCTCGACATGGCGAAGAGGTGATCGAGAGGAACCGCGAGATTTCCGGGAATTCGCCGCGTAGGCGCAGTTCGCCTTGAAATGTCTCTGGCAAGTCGTGCGAGGGAGTATAGCCTACCGAGCCGGGCGTTCTGCACTCGAGTGGACCACGGCTCGCGCCACGCACCGCCGAGACACA
>JADYYL010000225.1 GCA_020853655.1 Deltaproteobacteria bacterium | reverse complement strand
TCGCGCTGCGTTAGGAACTTCGTCTCGAGCGTAACCGATCTGCCGCGTTCATGCGCATGCGTGACCAGCCACTCATTCGTTTCTTTATCCTTCACGTCGCGAATCATGACAGTGTAGTGGAGCCGCGACGCGCCTCGATCTGGCAAGCGACGATAGTCCTTGTCCGAACCGCGGAACTTGATCTCGACGGACTCGCCCTTCTTCACTTCAAAGCCGCCGGCCCCGTTCTTAATGAACACTTTGGGTGCGTTGCTCGAGACCGGGCGTGAGAGTAACTGACGGCCGGTGACGCGGTTAAACACCTTGATACTCTGAGTTCCTTCGGGGAAGGGCGCGACAAATGCGAACATCGAGAGTGGGATGCCCTTGGGGACTTCAGAAGAAATTCCACTCGGTGAGATGCCGACCTCTTGTAGCACGGAGTCGTCTGCGCCAACGAAACGAACGATGTATGCGCTCTGATCAGTCACGCTTGTCGCGTCCGGGATTCGCACTCCGACGCGATAGAACGGGAGGAAGCGCGCCTTCTCTCGGCCAGCTCGGCTGATCATACCGGCAATGACGATCGAGTCGACCGGCTTTTCTTCCTGCTCCCGAACAGAACCGAGACCTCCGGCAAAACCCTCGCCGATCACCAGCTTGCGCATCATCGCCTCGTAGTTCTGGCGATCGATCCACCGCTTTCGCGCGTTCCATTGGAGGTAGTCGGCACGATTGCTTGAGCCCATGAAGCCGTGTGTATCGCAGAGCTCTCGATTCACGAGGGTCGCTAGTTGAGGAGATTCGTCTCCGCGCCGAACCCAGTATCCGGTCGCCGGCATGCCTGCTTGGAAGTCCGGGTTTTCATGCTCATACTCGTCGTAGCCACCGTCGATGCCGCAGAGGAGCTCACTGACCGGGTCTTCGGATGAGCAGAAGAATCCTTTGAGGGACGGCTCTACGCTTAGGCCATACGTGTGACCGAACTCATGTGCGGCGAGCGCGATACTCGAGTGCCTCGTCCGCGGCTCGAACGCATCCTCCTCCCTCTTCCATCCTTCGGAGACGAGCACAGCGCGCGAACCAACTGGACCAAGTGACACCCCGGGGGAGTCCTCCCACGCATCCCACAGAATGCTCGGCAGGTATCCACCGGGAAGAACTCCGATGTACTTCCGAGTCCCACCAATCAGCGCACGAGTGTTGATCTCGAAGAGCATGGCGAAAGGGGTCGCAGCGTTCGCCGGAAGGTAGACGACGTTAAAGAGGGAAAGAACGAAGTCGAGCACGACGCCCGTCACCGCAGGGCTCCACACGTCGTAGTCGATGACCCGTGTTGCAAAGGGTACTGGATACGTTGCCTGGATGTAATCGCTTCCCATGGTGGCAAGATTGCGGAACCGCGTTTCGTCCGCCGTGAGGAAGCCGGCTCCGAACGGCGAGATTCTGATCCACCGAATGGTCGGAAGATTTGTGCGAATCACGCGGAAACCGACGCCAAGGTTCTCCGTTTCGTTCACGAAGTCGTTTCTGCGGCGGCAGTCATCGCCAGCGAGTGAGCCGGAGAACTTCTCCTGCGGGTCGAGTCGAGCGCTGAGGCGGATGGTTCCGGAATCATTCTCAATCGATGGGACGAGAGGAGAGTCGGTGTAGTAGTACACCCGGCGCACTTCTCCCGGCTGAAGTGCGGCAACGGGAAAGCGATCGGTTCGCGAGATGCCGGCTCCGGAAACGGTGATGTCGATCTCCGTGTCGATCGGAAGCGTATACGTATTTGAGATTCGCGCCATCACGACGAATGGTTTCTCGGAGACGAGCGCGCTTGCGCCGTGGACCACCTGCACTGGTTCGAGGTGCGTTAGTGCAATGTCGGAAGAGGCCGTCGGTAAACCGTCCACCGTCTCAACGCGGAAGTCGACCTCGCCGAACTCGGAGCTCGACGGATCGTCGCCACGGAACGTGTGCATGACTTGCATCGGAAGAGACACCCCCGTTGCCATCTCGGGTGTGCGAAGTCGCATGGAACAAAGGTCCACTGAAAAATTCAGGACCTTCTTCGCTGCGCTCGGGTTGATGTCGACGATGTCGCGGTCGCCGCTGAGATTCCCATCAGCGTCGAAGAGGCTGATGGATACGTCGGCGTCTTCGCCCGACGGGATCGTTTTCTGGTAGATATTTCCGGATGACCAGCTCGGTGAGTCGCTCTCGTCAATGATGGGGAGATTGAACTGCTCGTCTTCAATGAAGACCCGGCCGTAGATATCCGCGCGATCGATAAACGGCCAGACATCGGTATCGATGCCGCCTTCAATGCGAGCGCCGACGACAGTCAGCTTCAGTTTCCCCGAAGGCGCGTCAAACGAGCGGGGCTGAGAATAGGGGCATGGAGCGCTGAACTCAGCGTAGCTCGGGACGGCAAGGCCCGATGCCGCGATAGCGAAAGCTAGAGATCGATACACGTTGAGCATAGTCCCCTCTCAATGGGAGTAGTGGGTATTCGATGAGGGATTGCCCGTGAATGGTCGCGGATATCCTTAAGGACGCATTAGCTCGAGTATGCGGTCGGCGGTGTGAATGTTCGTCCCACCGTTTCCCGAGAAGTGGGGGCGGAATTAGAATTGGGAGCTAACAGCTTATGTCTTAAACCTACGGCTCACGATGGATAATCATACTTTATAAACAGCGGCGAAATATAAAGTATGTTTGCCCGGGGTCGGGGTTAAAGCCCACCAAGTTCAAGCAGTTTTCGCCGCGCGCGTCCTTGCTTCGGTCCACCCTTTACCAACACGACCCTCTTCGCTCGAAGCGACGCCACTCTCCTCGTCGGATGATCCAATGGGCGCGGTGGCTACGGGCCTGGCACCAATCGAAAATTACTGGGAGCCGCCGGCGCTACTGAGCTGCTCCCGACGGTGAGTTCATAGTAGCCCCGCACCCACCAGTTGGCCTTGCGAGGGGGATTGAGACGATACTTCGGGAGGTAAGTGGTTGTGCGTACTCCAGAGTCGAAGCTTGCTTGCGCGGCGGTCAGCATCTGCTGCAACCGGAGCTCGGCTGCGGTGGTGGAGCGTCCAAGTGCTCGTTTGGCTTCGATCGCAGCCTTCAGCAGGCCGGCAACATCGAGTGCATGATCGATATTCCCAGCATCGTATCCAGCGTCGCCGATGAGCTCTCCCGTGAGGTAACGCGGGAACACCAAACCAGCGAACTCGGCGCCTGCGAGCGCTGCGTCATAAAAAGCGTGTGTCTCCATCCAATCCGCGTAGCGCGACAGCTGTTCATTCACCTGACTACCACCGACCCTCCGCGCAGCTTGGAAATATAGAGCTGCCATCCACGGCGACGCAGTCAGGTTCTGCGGCGTCGTGCCACCGGGACCTCCGCCTTCGTGCTGCGTGTAAGTAACCTGCGGAACCCCATCGATGCAGGCCGCATCCCAGTGGTTCAACAGCGCGCTGATTCGAGCGTCTCCCTCGCCGGTGAGTTCGCGCCAGGAGACCGCAGCCTCGAGAGCGAAGGCCATTTCGCGCTCGGTCCAAAACGTTGTTCCGCGATTGAAGGTGTCGGGCCACTCGCGCAGCCAGGCATCTCTGATGCGTTGCGCAATCGGACGATATTGGGCGTCCCCGGTAAGGCGTTCGTAAAGCAGAAAGGGAGTGACGTAGCTGTATTTTGTGTCGCCTCCTCCTTTCGGAGTGAAGATCCCTTGCGTATCAATCCGCTGACGATACCAAGCGAAGTCACTGAGAAACTTATCGCGCCAACGCGTATCGCCGGTAAGCTGGAAGAGACGATGACCCACAGTCACACGATCAAAGAGCCACGGTTCCGATGTCGTGTCGTTGTAATCCCAGTAGCCGTACTGAGCAGTGAAGCGACTGTCCACCGTGTGACCGCCAAAGTTCCAGTTTCGCGCCCAAGTCTCGGCGTAGTTGAGCATACCCGGGAGCAACGAACTCGGGACCTGTGCAGCGAGCGGTTCTACGGACCCGAATGCGAGGAGAAGTCCGATCGCAAATTTGAGGAATCGAGCTGATCGTCTCTGCATTTTCACGCGACCTCCTTCGGAGCTGCGCCCCGTTCTCGCCGGTTATTTTATGCCCAAAATGCAATCGACGCCGTGAGGGACTTCGTTCCCCGGACCGTGCAACGACTCGGGGGGGGGGTGGACTCATCCCACGGCGCTCATTCGTTTGCTCGGACCCCGAGCGTAGCCCAGAGTAGCATGAAGAGCTGTCGGAGATTTGCTGCAAAAACGGCATCATTCAGCTGAAACGCGTAATGCGGTTCCTGCTTCGACATGATCAGCACAATATAATCCCCGCAGACCCAAATCGTGCTGGAAAATGGAAGCTCGCTCGCAATGGGAAAGATCGTGCGGTTCTTGACCCGTGATCGGAGCTCTCGCTCCACCGGTGCCTCGTTCGAAAGCAATCGGATCTTGTCCTCGGGGAGCATTCTCTTCCAGTACCATTCCAGCCATGGGCGGTATTGATCGACGAAGCTCGGATCTTGATATCCCCACCATACGGAATCGTACTTCCTCGTGCTCGCGGCCCACTCGTCGGAGAAATCGTAGAGCATACTCTCTACGTTTGGCGTGCCATCGAAGAACTGCAGTTTCGGCACGCTGAAATTCTTGCCGAGAAAGAACGGGGAGATCTGCTCTACCAGTTCGCGTGCTGCTTTCTCTCGCTGCGAAAGTTCCGCCTTCTGATTCTCGACGAGTCGAAGGAGGGATGATGGTTGGTTCGCAACG
>JADYYL010000224.1 GCA_020853655.1 Deltaproteobacteria bacterium | reverse complement strand
CCAAGCGCAGCAGTCGCGACGCCGAACTTGCCGGGAGTGTCGTAAAGGCTTCCGCATCGAAGGTAGAGCTTGCCCTGCACGGTCGGAAGTTCGTCGTCAGGGAGATACATGACTGTCAGACCACTCGGCAGCGTCCAACGCTCTGGATGCTTGAGCGTTAAGGTAACATCTTCGCGCAGTGTCGCTTCGGGGCGAGATGGGATCGTCGACGAGCATCCCGAAAGAAGCACGGCAGCGAGAAAAATGGTGATGGCATTTCGACGTTTCATGCGCCGCAGCAGGCTCCGCGATAAGGCTGGTTTCATGATGTTTTCTCGATTCGGATATAGGTGCTCTGAGGTTCCGAAAGATATTCTTGGATCAGCCGCTGAACGTCCTCGCCGGTTGTTCGCTCGATGACCTCATACATTCTCAATGGCGCGAGAGGATCGTTAAACAGCAGCTCAGAGTAAGCGAATATCTGCGAAAGATCGTCGTTCGAATCCAAGGAGTCGATTAACTCCACCTTCGCACGCCGCTTCGCGGCCGCGAGATCCGAACTCGGGACGGGTGTACGAGCGAGCCGGTTCAGCGTGCTCTGAATCTCCCTCCGGAGTCGATCGTTCGAGACTCCACGAGACGGGGTCGCTCCGATGAGAAACAAGGAGGGATATCGTGTTCCGGGAGCTTCATAAGAGGCCACACTCGCCGCAAGCTTCTTCTCTCGAACCAGCTCCTTCCGCAGGATCGACGACCGCACTTCACTCAGGAGCTCATGGACGACAGAAAAGCGAGCATCGTCTTCGTTGGGCCACACGGGCTTGTGGTAGGCAAGCGAGAGTTCAGGTTCCGCATCCAGCCGAAGCACGGCCTCCCGCATCGCCGTTTGTGCCGGCTCGACCGTCGCAATCGTCGGCACGCCCTCTGAGCTCCGGGGAACACGGGAGAAATAACGCTCGAGGAGCTCGTGCGCGCGCTCAGGTTCTACATCGCCAACGATACTCAACACGATGTTCTCGGGATGATAGTAGGTTTTGTAGAACGTGCGCATCTGAGTCTCGGTGAGCGCACGAAGATCCTGGCTGTATCCGATGTTCGGCATTCGATAGGGATGAGCAGTGTACGCGGTTTCAAGCAGAAGCTCGTACATTTTGCCGTTCGGACTGTCGTCGTAGTTCATCCGACGCTCTTCCTGAATGACCTCGCGCTCGCGGTAAAATTGCCGAAAGACCGGAGACAGCAGTCGTTCCGATTCCATCCAACACCACAATTCGAAAGCCACCGAAGGAAGGCTGACCATATAGGCCGTGAAGTCTTTCGACGTCATAGCGTTGAGGCCTTGACCACCCGACTGCTCGTAAATGCTTCCGAACTCGTTATCGACCCAGATTTCAGAGAGCTCCCTGAGAATCGACTTGGCTTCATCACTTTGCAGCGCCACATACTGGTCGGGCGACTCCGTCACTAACTTCTCGAATCGCTCGAGGAGCGGCTTCTCCTTAGTGAAGTCCTTCGTTCCGATCGTCTGACTCCCCTTGAACGCCATGTGTTCAAGAAAATGTGCGAGACCCGTGATGCCCGGTCGCTCATCCACGCCGCCCGCTTTCACCCAAACCTGACCACTGAAGACGGGCGCCTCTTCTCGCCGGAAAAACACGACCCGCATCCCGTTTGAAAGTGTAAAGCGTGAGACGCCCTGCTCGAGTCGTGCGAAAGGTGAATGCTCGTCTGCTTCAGCTGGCGCCGCTCCCAAACCTGGACCGGACAGAAGGCAGATAAGAAATAGGCTAAAGAACCATCTCGCTCGGCTCATATCGATCACATGCCTCGTAAAGTTCTACTTCGTCCGGCGTCAAAAAAGACTGTTGGGAGGACCCTCTGCCAAGAAATCGCTCGTCGAGAATAGGGTTGGGGCCAGTTCAACCTGGAGCGGAAACACCCGGGACACTCGCCTCGCTGGTCGATGTCATTTCACGACACCTTCGTCTATCCGTCGTCGCTTCCCTCATTGCGATCGCACTTGGACGAACCATCTGTGCAAAGGACTCTGTCCTTCTCCCACTGGGCCCAAGAGCTCAGCAGCGTGGGATCCCGATACGCAAAAAGGTTTCTGAAAGGCGCGTTCTGATGATATCTTGTATTTCAATATGAAATTAAGACAGCAGCCCCCCTCACCAGCCGAAGACACGCGCCGGAATCTTGATTCGGCCGTCCTCACGCGTATCCACTACAGCGCCTTGCTCGCGTTCGTTTTTTCGACTCTTACCGGAATCAATGCGTGCACGGAAGATATCAATCTCGACCCAAAGGCGGGAACGACGGTGACGTCGACGACAACGACGACCACTGAAGACGACACCACGACGACGACTGGTTTCGGAACAACGACCACGACGTCCGACGATACAACAACGACGACTGAGGATGATTCGACGACGACGACCTCCACTTCGTCCACAACCACGTCAACCGCATCCGGAAGCGCGGCCTCCGACGACGACGAGGACAAGGGTCCCGACTCGGACAACGATCAATTGAGCGACTACCGAGAGGGCCAAAACGGAACCGATCCAAACGATCCCGATTCAGACAATGATGGCTTCACCGACGGGTTCGAAGTCGAAAGTGGCTCGAATCCTCTCGATAGCGCGAGCGTGCCAAGTTCGGCGCGAGCACTCGCACTCCCCAAGAGCCTCACGTTGAAAGTTTCGAAACTCGATTCTGACGGAGACGGAGTTCCAAACTCAACGGAAGAGGCGCGAGAGCTCGACCCCGCCTCACCCGACTCAGATCAGGATGGTGTTTCCGACGGCATTGAACTGCTCCATGGTTCAGATCCGAAGGTCGCCAACGAGCCGATCATCGACGCGGACGGAGATGGCCTCTCGGATCAAGCTGAGGGGCAACTTGGAACTCATCCTGCGCTCCCGGATACCGACCGAGACGAGCTGATCGACCCCCTTGAATTGTTGCTTTCCTTTGATCCCCGAGATCCGGATTCTGATGACGACGGTGTTCTTGACGGCTGGGGAGGCCCAGGTCAAAAGTTTCGTTTCACGACGCAAACATTCCAGTTTAATAACTGACCCTCATCCGGCGCCACTATGAGGACGGGAATTCTTTCGGAGGCCGACGTTCTCCAGCTCGTCAATCCACGCGACGCATACGACGCGGTTGTGCACGCCCACCAGGCGTTGTCGCGCGGAGAGGCCGTCAACTCAATACGGCTACGAGCGCGAAGCGATGCGATGAGCCTCCACACCATGTCCGCTCTCGATCGCAGTCGGAACTACGCGGGCTCGAAGATCTACTCTGCTTTTGGCCGAATGGTCGCCTGTCACTTCTTGCTCTACCGTGTGAGTAATGGCGAACTGCTGACGATGATTGAGGCGAAGGAACTCGGTCGCTTGCGCACTGCCGCCGCAAATACCGCTGCGCTTCGAGCGCTCCATCCAGGAACAGTCGAGACGATCGGAATCATCGGCACGGGTTATCAGGCGGAGGGCCTCGCTCGAAGTCTGGCGGCGTTCCGCACCGAGATCGGATTCCGTCGAGTGCTCGTTCATTCGCGGACCCCAGCCTCGATGACATCTTTCATCAGCTCAGTGACGAAGCAGCACGGCCTTGAGTTGGAGCCGGTCAGTTCGTGCCAGGAGCTGTGCGAACGAAGTGATGCGATCTTTACTGCGACAAACTCCATGTCACCGGTCGTCGAGCACGATTGGCTGAAACGAACGAAGGTTATTTGCGCGTTTGGCGCCAACGCCCTTATCCGACGAGAGCTCTCCCCTCGAGTCGTGACGAGTGCCAAACTTGTCGTCGTCGATGAGACAGAGGTCGCCAAGTGCGAGGGCGGGAATCTTCTTCCCGCGATTGAGACCGGCCGCCTGCAATGGAGAATGGTTTGGGAACTCGGCGCCGTGTTGTGTGGCCGACACCTTCCTGAGGGCGAATCGGGGTACATCGTGTTCTGCTCCCACGGACTCGCGGTGCAGGACCTCGCGCTAGCGAGCGTTGTCTACGAACGCGCACTCGGCCAAGGCCGCATCAAAGCGCCGACAGACGCCTAACTTGGTGGCCCTTCCACCACACTCGGCAAGGCCCCTTACTGGGCTTAAGCAATTTTTAGATTTTGAGAGTCGTCCGTCGCCTGAATGATCGAAGCGAGGCGATCGAGCACACCATTCACAAAATTTGGTGACTCATCGGACCCAAAGCGCTTCGCGATCTCGATCGCTTCATTGATTGCGACATTCTTCGGGACATCGGGAAGAAACGCCAGTTCGAAGGCGGCAACACGGATGATTGCTCGATCCACTCGACTCATGCGACCAAGACTCCAGTGCTCGCTCGAGCGCGTGATACAAGAATCAAGCTTCGGGAGGCTTTCAACAACGCCACGAAGAAGCACTTCAGAATACGGACGAACAGCACCGTTAATACCGAAGTGCGTGAAGGCGAACAGCACCTCCTCGATGTCCCAACGGTTGAGAAAATCGCACATGTAGACGAGCTGGACTGCGGCTTCCCGCGCTTGACGACGAACACCCATACCTACTCCTCTCTCCGATTATTCAATCGCCAGCGACGAACCGCGTCGACACTCAATGCGGAATCCAAAATCTTTTCTATTCGATCAACGGGAGCACGTTTGCGAGCTCAACCGCTGCAGTCGCAGCTTCGGCTCCCTTATTTCCAGCCTTCGAGCCGGAGCGAGCCATTGCCTGTTCCATGTTATTTGCGGTGATGACACCAAAGGTGACGGGAACGCCAGATTCCATCATCACGCGCTGGATCCCGGAGGTCACTTCTTTTGCGATCAGATCGTAATGGTCGGTATCGCCACGAATGAGTGTCCCCACGGCAACGACGCCGTCATAATGACGAGAGAAAGCGAGCCGTTTGCACGCGACTGGGATTTCGAAGCTACCAGGGACGCGAACCACGGTGATGTGGTCGGGAGACACGCCATGAGCTTGAAGTGCACCGAGGGCCCCGGAGAGGAGCT
>JADYYL010000223.1 GCA_020853655.1 Deltaproteobacteria bacterium | reverse complement strand
GGCGGCGTGGAGCAGCGGATCCACTGATTCTTCGACGTTTTTGCTTGCCGACCTCATTGCGTCGCAATCGACCCTTCACGTTCCTTACGGCGGAGTCGTTCCGGAGCTCGCCGCGAGGGAGCATCTCGCGCTTCTACCGAAGCTGGTGACGACAGCACTCGACAAGGCGCAACTGTCGCCTCGCGATATCAATGCTGTTGCCGCAACACGCGGTCCCGGATTGAAGGGATGCCTTCTCGTCGGTCTCAACTTCGCGAAGGCCTTTGCGTATGCGCGGGGTATCCCTTTCATTCCGGTGAATCATCTTGAAGGCCATATCTGGTCTGCGGAACTGCTGGACAGGCCGATGAGGCCGCAGGCTCCCTTTGTGTCGCTGGTCGTCTCAGGCGGTCACACGTTTCTCGTGAAGGTCAACGCTTTCCGCAACTATGAGCTGATGGCCTCGACTCGCGATGATGCGGCAGGGGAGGCCTTTGACAAAATCGCCACGATGATTGGCCTTCCGTATCCTGGCGGTCCTGCACTTTCGCGACTGGCAGAAGGGGGGAACGCCTCTCGCTTCTCCCTTCCCGTGTCGTTACGCGCAGATGAAACGTCGTTTAGCTTTAGTGGGCTCAAGACGGCGGCCTCTCGGCGCCTCAGCGAGATTCCTCCTGCGGAGCGTGACGAAGTGCTGCTGCGTGATTTCGCCGCCAGCGCGCAAGCGGCCATTGTTGAGAACCTCGTCGCCAAATCTGTCTCGGCGTGCACACGCGCGGGCGTGTCGGCGTTGGTATTGTGTGGTGGAGTCGCTGCGAACAAACGCTTGCAGCGCGAACTCGGAAACGCGCTTACCCGAGTGGGCGTCCGCTTGATGGTTCCTCCTCCTCAATGGTGCACGGATAACGCTGCGATGATCGCCGTGGTCGCCGCGATGGAACTGAAGGAGCTTTCTCAGCGTTATGTCGAATGGAACGTATCGCGACAGGGCATTGGAGTGGACGTTCCATTTGAGATAGACGCGCTTCCGCGCTGGCCTATTGATCAAGTTGTTTCGGGAGACGCCCATGCGAGCTAAGCACGTTCTTGACCGCGTCGGTGTCGTCCCCAGCAAGCAGCGAGGTCAGAATTTTCTCATCGACGAGTCTTTCCCTGATCGTGTCGTCGAGTTTGCCGAGATCGGTGCGGCCGATCACGTCTTAGAGATTGGTGGTGGACTCGGCGCATTAACGGAGGCGGTCCTACGCCGGTCTGACGATCTGACTGTCGTTGAGATCGAGCCAAAGCTCTGTGCTTACCTGAGAGAGCAGTATCCGCAGCTTGAGGAGAGGGTGCGCTGTGCCGATATCCGAGACGTTGCGCTCGCAGATCTCGCGAAGAAGCCTGGGGAAAAGTTCGTCGTTGTCGGGAACATTCCGTACTCGATTTCGAGCGATGTTGTCTTTTGGCTCATCGAGCAAAGGGCGAGTGTTCGCCACGCCTGCTTTCTCTTCCAGAAAGAATTTTCCGAACGAGTTGCGGCTCCACCCGGTGGCCGCGATTATGGAATTATCTCGGTGATGGTGAAGCTCTATGCGTCGACCGAGCTGGGTGCAATCATCGACGGCTCGGCCTTTCATCCACCCGCGGCCGTAGACTCGCAGCTCGTTCGATTCTCGTTCTCTGATCATCCTCTCGCAGCCGGACTCGATCACGCGAAGGTTCGAGCAGTTGTGGCCGCGTCGTTCGGGCAACGTCGGAAGACATTGCTGAACTCGCTCTCTGGCTCTCAACTCTTTGAGTCTAAGGCACAGACTCTCGATTGTTTGAACGCCGCTGGGATTGATCCGGGGCGGCGGGCGGAGACCCTTTCGCTGGAAGAGTATCTCCGCCTTGCCGAGGCGTATCACCGGAAGAGCGCATAGTGTTGCTACCGCCTCAAGGCGCGGCGCTCTGAGAGCACTAGCCGGCAACCGCAGGTCGAAAGCCCGTTTGTGGTCGAGCCAGCTCCACTTCCTCGGAATCCTCGTTGCTCATGTCTGCGAAGAAGTCCTCTGGAATGGCACCGATCAGCTTCTCCACTGAGTCGCGTCGAATTCGCCAATCTGCTCCGACCTTAAATCCTTCAATCGCTCCGTCGCGAATCAGTTCATAAACCTTGGGGCGTTGGACGCGCAGAAGTTTCGTGACTTCGCGGACGGTCAGAAGAAGGGGCTGTTCATTTGACTTCGACATACTGATTCCCTCGGTCGTTGTTGGTTCCTCGCTGCTTCGGAGTCTTCTGCGTTCTGGTCCGCGAAGGACTCCGGAGTGGCTCGCCTCGTTTCCACTCGTTCGGAACCGGGTAGCGCTCTTTCAATCCATAGTAGACAGATGGAGTGTGATTGGTGATCGAGGAGACAGGTATGATGAGGCCGGAGAAACCCAGAAAGTGGCGTAGGGGATTCTCTCATGGAGAGATGGGGATCGGGCGTTCCTCGGCTAACTCGCGAGAACGACGCATCTTTGTGGGCTGGTCGTGCTGAACGCCGAAATTCCCTACAGGAGCAACGGGGCGGCTCTCGGGGCGAGCCGGTGGCACTCTCAACCGGTCCGCAGCAGATCTCGTTGGGTCGCGGATGATTCTGTCGGCGCGCTTACACCCAGTCGTAATTGAAGCTAATACTGATGCGATCGTCAGTGGTTCTACCCGCTGGGACTTCGTGTCTTAACCAGCTTTCGAACAAAACAACATGACCTGGACGCGGGGGGAAACTCACGAAGGGTTTCTGCTCGGGTTTGCACTTCGCCTTTCTTGGCGGGGCACCCATGAAACGATCCAACCGAGGATCCTCGAATTTGATTGCAGCAGCGCTCTTTGGCGACTGAACGTAATACGTCCCGCTGATCACGGACAGCGGATGAAGGTGAAGCGAATGCACCGTCTGGGACGGCATGATGTTGACCCAGATATTGGACATCTTCACTGATCGACCGAGGAGATCCCATTCGAGCAACTTCACGTACCGCTTCACGTGCTTGTCGATATCCCGCTCGAGGGCGGCGAAGACAGAACTCATTGTATTGAGATTCGTCATCGAGCCATACGAAGTGTAGCCGCCGGCATAGTTATCTTCGCTCCAGCGGCGCCCCGCACGGTCGAACTCCCGCAGCTTGTATGCCTCATCCCGGAGATCGGCATTGAGCTGCTCGAGGCGCGAAGCCCTCAGTTTCTCGAAGTAAATGAGCGTTGGAAAGAAAGCACGTGCAGCCATAGAGACTCCCGATGAGCGGACCCTTGAATCAATAGCTGAAACTTGTTACCGAGGGAACCAACCACTATCGACGAGGGGTCTGCATGTTTGAGACGATGTATTTCATCTACGGGGTCGTCGTCCTGCTGTTGTTCATTCCGCTATCGATCGTGCTGATTCGCCCCGCGCTTCCGCCTCTGCTTCGTGCGGCTGCTCTGACGCTCACGCTTCCACTCCGATTGTGGCGCGACGGATTCGACCGGACGAGTTCGGAGTATCGGGCGAAGGTGCCGCTCACTCTCGGTCAATATGCGGCGATTGTTGGTTTGCTCTGGTTGAACGGGTTAATTCTCGTCATCGGATTCTCGGAGCGGTTCGACTGGATCCTTCCCGGAATAATTTGCGGAATTGCGATCTCGTCATTTTTGACTTTCACGCACTCCAGGCTCCACGCCCGGTAGTCCCGATCAAGCGCCGCCGTCAGCGCGCGTAGTGATCTTCCTCGGCGACCGACTTCTTATGGAGCGCATCGATGTCGGCGTCGAAGATGTCGACATCCATGCTGCGATAGGCGCGGAGGATCTTCAGCGCTTCTGCGTACTCCTTCTTCGTCACATAATGGTCGGCGAGCTGACGTATTCGGTCGATGACCAATGCTGCGTCGACCTCATGCTCCTTTGCGGTCACGTAGCTTTCCTTCGCTTCCTGCGCTTTGCCCATTTGGAGAAGAACATCTCCAATGGGGAGATAATAGAAGTAGGGATTCTCGTCGGATGGTCTTCGCGGATCGCTCAAACGACGTTCGAAGTGTTTGCGGTAAGCTTCGAGCGCCCCTTCGAGATCGCCACTTGCGCGAAGTTTCTCGGCTCGTTGGGCATAGGAAGAAGGGTCACCTGAGAAATCACCGCGCCACATGCCGTAGTAGAATCGACAGCCTGTGGTCGTGATGAGGAGAAGCACCAGCGTCAATCGAAGTGCGCGAATCATAGGCGTGCTTCCCCTTCTGCCTGGCGGACGATCCATTCGATATACTGATCTCGCGTGAGGAGTTTCTGAGGTTCGCGCTCGTAGTCAACGTTCGGGCGCCTTCTCCACCGCCGATGCCACCAGATCCACTGTTCGGGGTGAGAGAGGATCAAATCTTCGAGTCGCCGATTGAAAATCGCAAGCACCTTCTCGGCAGCCTGAGGATCGGATGCGTCGTAGGGAACGTCCTCACTCAGAACGTGGTGCCGATCCTTTCCTTCACGAACGATGAACGACGTAATGATCGGCAATCTCTGTCGAATCGCAAGATCGATCGGGGCGCGAGGAGAAGCGGCATGAAGGTCGAAAAACGGTGCGTAGGCGCTCGCGAGAGCGGTATCTTGGTCGATCAACACGGCGAGCGAGCGACCGGTCTTGAGCGCTCGAAGCACTCCGCTCGCGACAACCCGTCCATGTCGCCAGAGACTTTCCGCCTGATAGTTCGCTCTGAGCCGGTCGATGAACACTGAGAGGCCTGAATAGTTCGGCTCTCGGCCGATGACCGTCACGCGCATCCCGAACTTCGCATGATACGCAGCAAGGAGTTCAAAGTTTCCGAGGTGTCCACTGAGAGCGAGAATGGGGCGCTTCTCTGTGCGGTAGTGTGCGCAGAGTTCGCTTCCGGTGGCTCGGATGTGTTTAAAGAAAGGGCCTGTGGGGAGGTTTTCGCTTCCGGGCTCAAGGGTGAGGAGCTTATGAAACGTGAACAGCTCGGCGACACTTTGTCCCAGATGCGCAAAGGACGCGCGGACGATCTCCTCAGGAGTTCGCTCTCGAGTCAGGGTAGGGCGCTTCTGAGCGACATAGGTGGCCTGAGCGATGCCGATACGGCGCTCCCGTGGGCAGGCCAACCAGGCAGCTCTTCCGCAGACGCGTCCAAACGCATGGGAGACTGAAGCCGGAAGCAACGTTGTCAGCTTCCCGACCGCTTCGAAAAAAGCGAGTGCCCAGCGCATCCGCAATTTCAGTTCCAAGTTCTCTCCCATTCGGCGAGCCTACTTGACTCAACGTCTTTTGCAAGAGAGGCTTTCGACCGTATTCATCAAGTCACGAAACCACAGGGAGCATGCGCATGTCGCGGCGCACCAAAAATCTCCGGGCCTTTGTCCGCGGTGTTTCCGTTCTCGCTCTCGCGCTTTGCGCACTGTCGTCGATGGCTTGCCAATCCGACTCCTCTCGAAAAGGAGGCGCCCCTAAGAGAGGCAGTGCGCTCGATCCGGCGGGTCGTTTCGAAGAGGGAGCGGTTGCCCCAGATTTCTCGCTGACGGATGTTCGCGGCGCTCGGGTGACGCTCTCAGAATTCCGCGGAAAGAACGTGATGCTGAACTTTTGGGCCACGTGGTGTGCTCCGTGCGTCGCAGAGATGCCCGCATTGGAGAGAGTTCATCAGCTCCTGGGAAGCAAAGGATTGACCTTGGTGTCTGTGAACGTTGATCCCGAAAAAGGTAGAAAGGATGTCGATGACTTTTTAGCGTCAAATTCCATTTCTTTTCCGATCGCGCTCGATCCCCGATTTTCCGTGCCGAATGAGTTCGGCGTCAGCGGCTTTCCCGAAACGATCTTCATCGGTCCCGATGGGCGCGTTCAGAAGATCTTTGATCTCGAACAGCAGGCGTTCACGGTGCGCGTGATGGGGGATCGCCCGTGGGACTCTCCGGCCTATCGGGCAGAGATAGAGAAGATTCTACTCCCGGTGGGGAACGCGGAGGTGACACAGTGATACCAGTGGTTTTTCAGCTCGGCCCTTTGCCCATCCATAGCTTTGGTCTGATGATGCTGCTGTGTTTTGTGGCCGCATATCGACGTCTCTCTCTGTCGCTTGGGCGCGCGGGAGAACGGGCAGAGCTTGCGGAGCCAATGATCACTTGGGCAGCTCTCGGAGGCATTCTCGGTGCTCGCGTCAATTACCTGATAAGTTTCCCGGATGAGATCGTTCAGCGTGGAATCTGGGCGGTGATCGGTGGTGCCGGGTTCGTCTTTTACGGGGGCTTCATCGGCGGTGTGCTCGGCGTGTGGCTCCTTCTGCGCAAGCACAAGGTAGATTTCTTGAAATACGCGGACCTCTCCGGGGCGGCGCTCGCCGTTGGCTACGGAGTCGGCCGGATCGGATGTCATCTTTCGGGAGACGGCGACTACGGAATTCCGACCACGGTTCCCTGGGCCGTGAGTTACGCGCTTGGTGTGCTTCCCACCGATCCGGGAGTTCTTGTTCATCCCGCGCCGATTTATGAGACGTTCGGCGCATTTGTGATCGCGGGAATTCTTGTCTCGCTCGAAGGAACCCAGAAGCTCAGTATCAAGGGACAACGCTTCGGGCTTTACCTCGTCCTCTCCGCCCTCGCCCGGTTTCTCGTGGAGTATGTTCGCATCGAACCGGTTGTCTTCGCCGGGTTTACGCACGCTCAGCTCGTCGCGCTTGGTGCTGCTGTCGTCGGCGCGCTTTTCATTGCAGCTCCGCTTCGTCGCGTTCGCACGTAACCACGTTGCTGGACCAGTGCTTAGGAAAGAGTGAGGTGCTGAGGTAAGAGTCAGGAACGCGTGCTACGGACGCGCGGCACTGGGAGAAGCGGCTGGGGCGTCAAATCTGAGCAGAACTCGGTTCGTTCCGATCTCTACGATATCGATCGCAATGGGGTCGCCCAGCGTCTGCTGAAGTTCTCGAACTCGACCCTCAAACTTCGCCTTCGCAAACGGAGGCATCTGCTCGACCGGAAAGTCGGCGACTTCGACGACGACCTGAGCCGCTGCAGGCCAGCGAATGTTTCGAACCTTTTCTTTGAGGATCGGATGCTCCCGGAAAAACTGATTCACTGCAACGGCAGGTGAAACCTGCGTCGAGTCGGTTGTCGAAGGCGCCTCGCCTTTCTGACCGAGAGATGGGTTCGCGATGAACCGATCAACAACAGCGCGCGCCTCGTCATCTGGAGCAAGCGATCGAGCTCGATCCGCCTCTGTCTTTGCTCGGGCCTCATCGCCTGCGCTTCGCTAGGCCAACGCGAGAGAGAGTGCCGCTGGAAAAAGGGTCGGCGCGTCGCGTTTGATCTCTTCGAGTAAGGGAATGCCCATTTCGGCCCGATCTGACTGGACGTAGACGAGCGCGAGATCCGTCTTTGCCTTGACGTCGTCGGGAACGAGCTGAAGATATTTCGAAGAGTATTCTGCGGCCTTGTCCAAGACGCCCGCTTGAAATGCGAGGCTCGCAATTCCGAGGAGAGCTCCCTCGTTCTCGGGTTCTTTCTGTAGGATTCGAAGGTACGTTTCTAATCCTTCTGCGAGTATTGATGAGTTGCCGGTCGCCACTCCCTCGCGCGCGAGGGCATCGGCCAGCGCGCGACGCGCTTCAATGTCATCGGGACGGGCTGCGATCGCGTTTCGAAGATCGGTAAACTGGTCGACTGCGCGCTCTGCGGGTGCGGTCGGCTGTTCGACATGAGCAAGATGTTGGCTCAGCGTCACGGACGAGGTCCATACCGCCACTGCCACACAGGCCACCGACAAAAAAAGCGCGCTGTCTCTCTTCACGAATTCTCAATACCCCGAATTCTTCACATCCCGAGTTCTTCGCATCTCGGCGCCGCTCGAAAGCAGGCGATGGAACGAGCAACTGTCTGAGTGCGCACTCCTGGCACAGGGTCGCACAATTGCAAATATCCGCTGCGCAACAGCGGAGCCTCTGCTGCGTCGTGAAGGTCAGTAATGTTCTGGGGAGGAGGGAGGCGAGGGGAGAGTTGGCGACATGTCAGAGCGGGGATGGTCGCATCGACGAGTCCCCGCAATTCAGGGACTCGTCGATGTTTCTGGAGATCTCGACAGGGCCTACTGTGAGCAGTTCAGGCTCACTGTGGCTGGAACGGTCTCGACCGTTGTTTCTCCAGTCAACGAGATAGAGCTGAGTTTAATGCCCTCTACCTTCGCTTCGCCCGAAAGCTCGACGGACTGTCCAGCCGGATTGATCGTGATCGTTCCCGTCTGACTTTCTGCCGCTTCATCCAGCGTGAGGGTCAGCTCAAAGGAAACCTCGCTGTCGTCCGAGCAAAAAGAATCCAACTCGCAAGGCGTGGCGCCCGCAGGTTCCGCCGATTTGATCGTGATTTGATTTTCGCCCGATTCCGTCACTTCGACTGGAACGTTCGTCGCTCGAACAGAGGCAGCCGGCACCCCAGTCGTATCCCCGGTAGATTCCGTTCCCTCCGTGTTCACTTCGAGAGTGCAGGTGTCGAGAGACGTGTCCGTTGCTCCAACCGTAATCACGGGGCTCACGGTCGTAATCCCCGCGCGATCTTTCGCGAGCAGTCGGAATCGCACCGGAAGGCCTTCCGCGACGGTCGCGGTATGGAGCGTTTTCTCGTCGATATAAGCAGCCGCGGGGAAGCCGAGGAAGTTGCCCACGAGTTCGCTTGCTGGCGAATCTTTACGGAACATCCAAAGTTCTGTGCGGATATCTTGCGAGCCCGCGTTGTCGTCAATGCAATACCACTTGATCGTAAACGGCTCTTGCGATGCCTTGGGCACATTGATCGAACACTGCGGCGGGATCTTATCGCCTCCGCCTTTGAAGCGCTCGGTATGGCCGCCAAAGTCAGTGATCTCTGCATTCGCGCTCGCTGCGAGCGTGAGCGCGATGGCCGCGGTACACAGGCTGCGGGTCGACATCTTACTCAGTGACATATTTCCTCCGTCCTTCTCTCTGGTCTGTTTCCGCAGTTCTCGTCTCTTCGTGAATGCCGAAGAGCTCATACTTTTTATCTATTCGATCGGCTCGGGCGTCGGCTCGGGCGTTGCGCTTTCCACAGGCGCAGCCGGAACGGTGAGGTTCGGTACGCTGGCTGCGTCATTCGCTTCGCTTGACACGAGCAACTCGATTCCGTCGCCAAACCCGTCACCGTCCGTGTCGGCGGCCGTTGTGCTCAGGCCCTGCCCATTTTCCTGCGCGTCGCTGATCCCATCGCCATCGCTGTCGAGCGGCGGGTTGCCGGTTCGAGTGACGCCATCTGACGCCGGCGGAGAATCGCGCTCTGGTCGACTTGTCGAATCGAAGGGATTCGAACCTGCGACCAGCTCCAGCCCGTCCTGATATCCGTCGTCGTCAGTATCCGGATCGTCTGCAGACAATCCGTTCTCTGTTTCGAATCCGTCACCTAGGCCGTCACGGTCTCGGTCGGCTTCGTTTTGGATGACATCCGCGTCCGGAAGGATTTTTGAGCGGTTATCATCCGAGGGAACGGCAGAGCCATTGAGCGGGTCGCCGTTCTCTCCGACGAATTCGAGCCCGTCTGCGACGCCATCGAAATCCGAGTCTGAATTGACGGGATCCATCGAAAACAACTCTTCGACGGCGTTACTCAACCCATCCGCGTCATCATCCGCCTGATTCGTTCCACCGCCGGAACCGCCGCCGGATCCGCCAGACGATGTGGAGGACTTGGTTCCCAGTTCGATATCTTTCGTAAAAAAGTCGTTGCACCCGGTGATCCCAAAGACAAGGAGCGATGCAAAGGCTAGCGCAGATGACGAGGTGAGCGCTCGAGACACACTCGATCTCGACCTCTGGGAGAGTGCCCGCATTCTCGGGGTTCGATTGAAATGTGTTGGCTCTCGAAACATGGATGCAGGGTCCCACGGTGACACGGGGATGCGCCACCGAATTATCAATTCAGAGTTATTCAGTGAGTCTACGCTTCGCCCGTTTCCCGTCGCAAGAGCATAAATTGCGTGAGGGAATCAATCGTGTATAGCAGGGTTGTGAAAAACCCCGCGCAGACAGTCAAGCACAGAGAAAAGCCTGCACAGCCCTGATAGAACGCGGGCGCCTTTCAACGCGTGCCGATCTGAGCGGAGGAATGTTTTGATGGCGTGACGCCCCTCCCATTTTTGTTCAACGGGCCGGCGAAGGCGAGATCCGAGTCTCCGTAGCTCGGAGAGTTGAGCGAGACCATTTCGGTTACGATGACACAGTTTCTTCTTCAGGGCCTTGCCGCAATCATTCTCCTTGGCGTCTTCGCGCAGTGGCTCGCGTGGCGCCTTCGGCTTCCTTCTCTATTGCTCTTGCTCCTTGCGGGCTTTCTCGCGGGACCGGTGCTCGGTGTTTGGGCGCCAGAGTATTCGCTCAACCCCGATGTGTTGTTCGGAGAGGTCCTCTCGCCGCTCGTTGCGCTCGCGATCGCGATCATTCTCTTCGAGGAAGGGCTGAGCTTTCGCTTTTCGGAGCTGGGCCGCGTCGGGACAGTCGTTCGAGCGCTCGTTTCCGTGGGGGCACTCGTCTCTTGGTTTTTGATCGCTGTTGGCGCGAACCTTTTTGTTTCTCTCAGTGCTCCGCTCTCGAT
>JADYYL010000222.1 GCA_020853655.1 Deltaproteobacteria bacterium | reverse complement strand
GACGGGAATGGGGAGGAGATTCAAGACAGCGAGGCTCACACTCAAGATCGCCATGAAGTAGAGCAACTTCTGCAACCCCTTTTTCGCATACTGACTCGCGGCATCGAAAATGAAGAGAGGCCCAGCGAGGTCCTCGGGAGAGACGTGTCCCGCGACCATCCCCCAGAGCCCTTCGTAGGTCTGCTTGGTCGTGTTCCACGTCCAGAACCATGCGTGTCCAAACGCGTCCTTCACCGTCACCGGTTGAGACACGAACGCCGGCTCAATTCCAATTCGGTGAACGAATTTGGTGCCTTCTGGCGTTTCAATCTCCTTGCGCTGAGGCGTCACCGTCAGCGTGCGAGTCTCGTCGCCGCGCACAACCACGACCTCACTCACGACGTTCGGACCGTCATGGATACGCGTCGCGAGCTGTTTCCAACTCGAAATCTCGCTTTCAGCGAAACGCAGGACGCGATCGCCCGGAAGGAGGCCTGCGGATTCCGCAGGAGATCCCCTCATCACTCCTCCGATCTGCGCTTCCTCTCGGGGGACATCCTCTCCGTAGAGCATCCCAGCGATCAGCACGAAAAAGTAAGCTGAGACGAGGTTAAACAACGGTCCGGCGACAACAATCGCAGAACGCTGCCAGTAATTTTTCTCCACGAACCAACGATTTCGATCCGCCAGCAACTCCGGCGGAATCTCATCGTCGTCATCACTTTTCCCAGATTTCTCGCTCTCTGGCTTTGCCTCTCCATCTTTCCCATCGAGCTCGCGCACAATGTCGTCGGTCTTTTGTGGCCCAGTCAGCGCATCAGGGATGTCGCCAACCATTCGCACGAAGCCGCCGAGAGGTATTGCGGAGATCTGGTAGACCGTCTCGCCGTGCTTCCAACGGCAGATACTCGGGCCGAACCCGATTGAGAACTTCACCACACCGACACCACACCACTTGGCGACCAAGAAGTGACCCATTTCGTGGATGAGAATCAGCACTCCGATGACGAGGATCGGAACGATGACGTGCATGTAAAACCAACTCATGTGTGCTTAGCACCCGTTTGACGGGTTCCCCAATGGAAGAACGTTGTGTTCCTTTGATGCCTCTCCGGTCCGAGCTCCGGCGGCACGATACCCACCTTCGACGATGCGCCGGGCCTCTTCGCGTGCCCAACGATCGGACTCTCGGATAGTCTCTATGTTATCGGCGTTTTGGACAGAGCATCTTGAGAGCACGTCCTCAACCACCCGCACTATGTCATTGAACGCGAGTTCACCCCTCAGAAAAGTGAGGACGGCGACCTCATTCGCGGCATTCAAGACCGTCGGATGAGTGCCTCCTTTGCGCATGGATTCGTAGCAGAGTCGCAATGCGGGAAATCGCTCGAAATCCGGAGCAAAAAACTCGAGTTTCCCTTTCGTTACCAAATCGAGGGCACTGACGCCATTCTGCGTCACCCGTGCACCAAGGCCATCTCGCGCCAATTCGCCGAGCGCATAGGATATTGGCATTCGCATGTCCGGCTCAAAGAGGCAGGCGATTAAGCTCGCGTCGCTGAATTCGACAAGTCCATGCACGAGGCTCTGCGGGTGGACGAATATGCCAACCTGGTCGGGAGACATATCGAACAGCCAGCACGCTTCAATCATCTCGAGGCCTTTGTTCATCAACGTAGCGGAGTCCACGGAGATCTTTGCCCCCATGGCCCAACGCGGATGCTTGACGGCCATCTCGGGAGTCACGTTGGCCATCTCGGCAGCGGAAAGTTTCCAGAAAGGCCCGCCTGAGGCCGTGAGGTAGATCTTCCGCACATCAGCCTGCCCCCGTCCGGCGAGGCACTGATAAATACTGCTGTGTTCCGAGTCTACCGGGACGATTCGGGATGACGAAACCGACAACTCTCGCCGAAGCAGATCCCCGCCGGCGACGAGACACTCCTTGTTCGCCAGAGCGATAGATTTTCCGCCGCGAATCGCCGTGATGACCGGTTCGAGCGCAGCAGAGCCGACAATTCCGGCAACGACACAATCGACCGAATCGAGCGCGCAACAGTGCGCGGCAGCGTCATCACCACTCACCACCCGCGTGGTCGTCGAGATCGACGTTCGAAGTTGCTGGGCAGCCGTGTCATCGCGCATCGCAACGACTTCGGGCCGGAACTCAGCGACCTGCTCAGCCAACAACGCGACCTGAGAACTCGCCGTGAGCGCAACAACCTCAAAGCGCTCTGGGTTTCTTCGGACGACGTCGAGCGTCTGCTGTCCGATGGATCCAGTGGAGCCGAGGATAGCCAGCCGAGTTTTGAGAGTTGATGTCATAAGCCCTATCGAACGATCAGATATGCCTGCGCTGCGAACATCAGCGCAACAACGCGGTCAAGCACACCGCCGTGCCCAGGCAACAAAGATCCAAAATCCTTAACGCCATAGACTCTCTTCACGAGCGACCCTGCGAGATCGCCCACCTGAGAGCACGCACCAATGATCAATGAAACATAGAGCGCCCACCATGCGCCGAAGCCTGTTGCGAGCAATTCAGCTCCGAGAACTCCAACCGCCGCACAAGCGGCGAGGCCGCAGATAGCGCCGGAGACTGTTTTCTTTGGGCTGAGCTCGATTGCGAGCTTGCTCCCGCCAAAGTGCCTCCCTCCGAAGTAAGCGCCGACATCCGAAGCAACAACGCAGAGCACAAGCCACAACACTTCATGTGAGTAGGAGGCTCGATCCGCCACGATGTAGATCGTGCTCCCAATCACACCGCCGAGCAACAGACCGACGGCTGGGCCGAAGAGCGTCTCATATGTCGGAGGTGTCGTTCGAGTTTCGAGAACAACCGCAATGAAGGCGAAGAGCGTGCACGCTCCCACCGCGAGTTGAAACCCCGCGTCACCGTCTGCCAAGTAACCCACCGGCAATAACAGTGAGAGCGCGAACGCGCGCAGCGCGCGCCCTCCATGCTCGCGGTGGAGCACCTTGTAGAGCTCGACATTGGACGCCGCATAAACGAGCAGCGCCACACAGACGAGAACCTTCCCGCCGACAAGGAGAAGAATCAACGCGGGGACGCCCAACATCAGCGCAGTGCGAACTCGCACGGCAAGGTCACTTTGGGGCGATTGGGAATCCATACTGCCTCATGTGGTGAGGGGGTAGAACAGTTCAACATCGAGTGAAGAAACCGAGCCTTTCGCGCAGCTGGACTCTTCGAGCGAGTCTCCATCAGCGGACTCCAATTCGGGAAACAGGCGTCAGCCTCACCGAACCGATGTGCGCTCGGGCGACGCGCACCGAGAGCCTCTCGGCATAACCCGTCCCTCACCTCTCAAGACGTCTTACGGTCGCCCCGACATCTCGAGTTGTTCCGTCGTCAGCCCGAAGCGACGCTCTCGACGGAGGTATTCGTCGACGCACTCATGAAACTTCTGCCCGTCAAAATCCGGCCACAGATCATCGACGACGACGAGTTCCGCGTATGCGAGCTGAAAGAGAAGAAAGTTCGAAATGCGCATCTCACCGCTCGTGCGAATGAGCAGATCAGGATCCGGAATTCCCGCGGTCCAAAGCTCTCCCGCAAAACTTTCAGGGGTGATCTGATCCGGGGTCATCTCGCCGCGCTGCACCTTCTCGGAGAGCCGCTGAGCAGCGTGCGCAATCTCTTGTCGCGACCCGTAGGACAAGGCCAGCACAAGGGTCATGGAGCTGTTGTCTGCGGTTTCGCCAATCCCCCGGGAGAGAAGATTTCGCACCCGTTCCGGAAGCCGCTCTAAGTCCCCGACGGCCGTGAGGCGAATGCCGTTCTTCAGCAGGCCGTCTCGCTCAGATTCCAGATGTTGAACGAAAAGCTCCATGAGCCCGCTCACTTCATCTTGTGGACGTCCCCAATTTTCAAGCGAGAAGCTGAACAACGTGAGGTACTGGATGCCCATCCGTCGTGCTTCTTCGACGACGGATCGAACGGAGGCAGCTCCGGCACGATGTCCTTCAATGCGAGAAAGACCTCGGGATTTCGCCCAACGCCCATTGCCATCCATGATCACGGCAACGTGCTTCAACGGAGCGGTCGCCGCGGATCCATTTTTCGAGGACGGGATACTCAAACTACACCTCGAGGCACTCGGCTTCCTTTTGTGAAAGCATCTTATCGATCTCAGCGATCGTCTGATCGGTGAGCTTCTGGACGCGATCCGTCGAGCGCTTGATGTCGTCCTTACTCATGCCGTCTTTCTCGAGCTGCTTGAGCTCTTCATTCGCGTCGCGGCGATGATTACGAACGGACACACGCATCTCTTCTCCAGTCCGATGCAACTGCTTGACCATCTCCCGGCGGGCATCTTCCGTCAGTTGCGGAATCAGCACCCGCAACACGCCCCCATCACGCGAAGGGTTCAAACCCAACCCCGCACTCTGGATCGCCTTCTCGACCGCTGTCACAGCCCCAGCGTCATAGACCTGCACAACGAGCATGCGGGGCTCGGGGTTCGAAATCTGCGCAAGGTGCGAGAGGTGCATCTTCGAACCGTAATAGTCGACTTGCAGGTTCTCAAGGAGACCGGTGCTCGCTCGGCCCGTTCGAACTTTCGTCAGGCTCAGTTTGAATGCTTGAACGGCATTCTTCATTTCTTCGGAGAGCGTGCCGAGCACTTCTTCTGCTGTGTCCGCCATACGAATTCCTCCAGTCGAAAAATATGAGAGAAAACTACAATTCCGTTCGAAAAACTTTGTTTAACGGGGAACGAAGCCTTGCAGGGTCTGAGGATCGTCGTCAGTCGCCGATCACCCTCGTTCCGATATCTTCTCCGCGAGCGACGAGGGGAAGGTTCCCTGGAGTAGTAATATTGAAAACACGAATCGGAAGCCGCTGTTCCATGCACAGCGAAATAGCCGTCGCGTCCATGACTTCAATCTTCTGTTTGAGCACTTCGATATAGGTCAGCTCCTTGAACATCGTGGCATCCGGGAACCGATGCGGGTCTCGAT
>JADYYL010000221.1 GCA_020853655.1 Deltaproteobacteria bacterium | reverse complement strand
GGAATCGATGGGATCAACGTTGTCGATGTCCAGCTCGGAGTGTCGCAAGCGATGAGATTCACCAACTGCCTGCCCTACACCCAGTTCGGCTCCGCGGATATCAACCGCGATGCCGATTGTAACGTCGTGGATGTTCAGCGACTTGCGAATGCCGCACTCGGCGGCGCTTGCGTCAGTCCGTAGACGAGCGAAGCGGCCTCTGTCCGGCGCCCGGAAAAACGCGAGCCAACTTGGCAGGAGGCATGAAAGCGATTCATCGAGAAGCGGCTCGGTCGTCGTCCCGCGTGCTCGGCTTGGCCTTCTGTCAGAGTATCGAAGAGCAGGCGCGGCGAGAGGCCTATCCGCGCTTGGCCCGTTCGAGCTGAAGGCTCGCAATCACCTCTTCCAGTTGATTCCTCTTTCCCTCGAACTGTCCCCGCCAATCCATAGCGTAGGCGGTGCTCGAGCCGACTGAGCCGTAGTAGGCGGTCATTGCTACGAACGAGAAGAGGTTCCGCCCAGACACGTAAGCCTGGTCCGCGGTCGAGAACGTCATAGCCATTGTCGAACAGGCAGAGTACATGGTGCGCGCCCTTTGTTACCTTCTACGACATTGATCTGATGACAGCTCAACAGCCGTCGAATCACTGAATTTCGTTCTTCGGACGACCTGACGTCCCTTCGTGAGCACCGCTTGATAGCGAACGGCGTATCGCCCAGAACGGGGCAGACGTAACTTCGTGGCTCGCCGTCGAACCCCTGTCACAGAGAGGACTCGGCGCTTCCCTTTCATCACAACAACGTTGTAGCTGACCTTTCCCCCGATATTCGCGAATGGTGGAAGAGTCACTGCCGTCGCACATCCGGATTGAGGCGTGGCGGCGGGTGGATCCGGGACAACGCTGGCGACCGGTGGGTCATTGCTGCAGCGGGTCGTTGCACCATCGCGCACTTCGAACTGTCCGCAGCCACATTGGCCGGGGGCGGTCTTCAGGGGATCGGCGGGGCACTGCTCTTGGCAGTCCAAGGATCCGTCGCCATCAGTGTCGACGTCGTTTACGCCGCAACCGCAGATCCCCGGGACGATCTTTCCAGCATCAGCGTCGCATTGATCGACACAGTCGATTGATCCGTCCCCGTCGGTGTCGGCGTCCGAGATGCCGCATCCGCACATGCCTGGGAGAGTTTTTCCCGCGTCGCTATCGCATTCCTCAACGCAGTCGAGCGTTCCATCGCCGTCGGTGTCGTCATCGGGAGTGCCGCAACCACATGCTCCGGGTGCAATCTTCCCAACATCGCTGTCGCACTGCTCGACGCAGTCGGGCGATCCGTCACCATCGGAGTCCGTGTCAGGAATCCCACATCCACAGACGCCATCACTGACCTTGGCAGGATCGCTGTCACATTGGTCGACGCAGCTCAACGTGCCGTCCGAATCGCCGTCCACGTCGGGAATGCCGCAGCCGCAAACACCCGGCGCGGTCTTTCCGGAATCGAGAATGCACAGGTCGAGGCAGTCGAGCGTGCCATCGCTGTCGACGTCGGTGTCGGGGACGTTGCAACCGCAGACGCCTGGGGAAGTTTTAAACTGATCCGTAATGCACAGGTCGGTGCAGTCGAATGTA
Source organism: Deltaproteobacteria bacterium (assembly GCA_020853655.1). GTDB lineage: Bacteria > Bdellovibrionota_C > UBA2361 > SZUA-149 > JADYYL01 > JADYYL01. The sequence goes on along the minus strand of JADYYL010000221.1, from coordinate 7,266 downwards.
CCGTCGGCGTCAGTATCCGTATCCGCCACCCCACATCCGCACGCTCCCGCGACATTCTTCAGTGGGTCGCTGTCGCAGTCTTCCGTGCAATCAAGAAACGTATCGCCGTCGCTGTCGACATCGGGAGTGCCGCAGCCACATATTCCTCCAACTGTTTTCAGTGGGTCGGATGGACATTCTTCATTGCAGTCGAACGCTGCGTCACCGTCTTCGTCGGGAAGGACCGCGAGACCCGCGCCGACCTGAATTCCGGTCCTGACCGTCGTCGTTGCGCCGGTCGTCGGGTGGATCTTTTTTAAGATGCCGTCGACATCAAGCGCATAGAGAAATCCCCCTCCGAAACTCAGATGGGACACGTAAGTGAATCCGGAGGATGCGAGCGTCGACACTCCCGATCCGTTGAGAAGTGCTTTCTTGATGGCCACCGGCGAAGTGTTCTCAGCCCAGAACATCACACCACTGTTTTCGTCAATCGCGAGAGCTCTGGCAGCTGTCGTCGAGACCAGGGACTCAACGGAGCTGCCGTTGAGATTCATCCGCCGAATCGCGTTGAGGGAGAACGCTGTGCCCACGTAGTTTCCGCTATCGACCCAGTAGACCTTTCCAAGCGCAGGGGCGATCGCCACGGCTCGAGGCGCATTGATCGTGCTGAATGGGGTGGTCGATCGGGCGACGGGTACAAATGTGATCTTCTCGATCGAGCGCTGAGTCGAGATGAAAGTGACATCGTCTGCGGCGACGTCACGAGTCAACACACTGGGGAGCGTTGTGACGGTGGTCCTTGTGCCCGTGCCGAGGTCTTTCCGGAAGAGTGTTGCGCCGGACATATAATGGAGACCACACTCAGCGTCGACCGCCAGGCCCGTCGCACGAGCAATTCCGGTTTCGAGTTCGATAACTGCGCCGCCCTGCGTTCGAAGCAGCTTCCCCTGCCCACCATCAAGCCATGCGATCTCTGTGTCGGCCGAAGCCGAGGTTGCAAGCAACGCAACGAGCCCCGTCGCCGAGACGAACCGGTGGAGGAGCCACGTTCCGCGCTTGAGGAGTTCAGAGTGTATCAAGGTCGGTGCCGCCCCATGACTTGGTGGTGACACTCGTCGTCGCCGTATCCCGCATCTCAGCGGAAGCATCGAGAGCCTCATCGATCACAAATCCGACGTCCGCTCCAGTGAGCTGGTTATCGAGACAGATGAGTTCATCGCAATTTTGCCCGGCGTAGAGCGCGATCGCCAGGTCGTCAGCTCCCGTGTTCGTGAACGAGATGACGTTATCGATGACGCGCGATCGAGGAGAACGTGAGAGTCCGATTCCCAGAATCGCTGTCTCTGGCGGCGTGCAGAAGAGCGTGGTGCGCTCTGCAAAGGACATCACATTTCGCTGAACGATACATGCCGCGCCGGAGAGTAGGATCCCCGAGGCAGTGCAATCGGTAAGAGTGAGGTCTTCGACGATCGATCCTCCGGCGTTCTGCGAGCCCATCAGCATGACGCCGGTGTGAAAGCGCTCGAGTGTTCCGTTGCGCACGCGGACCCTGTTCCGCAAAATTGCGTAGACACCTACTGCGGCAGTATCGAGTCCCGCCGCACTATTCGAGATTGAGAAACCCTGAAAGTTGATGTCGACATCGTCCGCCTCCACCGTGATCGCCGCGCCGAGGCTCAGGTTGAGATTGTGATTGGCAGCGATGACATAGCTTCCGGGGAGAGTGATGGTCACCGGAAAGGAGGAGAGTGTTGTTGCTGCGAACGCAGAGCGCGGAAGGAGAAGCGCTCCGGCTGCGGCGGCGCCCGTGTAGGCGAGGAATTGGCGGCGGTTGAGGATCATGAAATGAGATCGGCCTGCCGCGGCAGAAACTCAAGGGTCAGGAGCACCTTGCGCTCGGCAGACCCAGGCAGAGGACTTCCGCCGGAGGATGGCTAACTCGCTGAAAGGACGAGAGGTCGGCACCGTGGAGGCCGCAGAGCCGCGAGTGCGCATCCTTCCGCCCTATTCACCCGCCCAGTGCCAGAATCAGACACCTTTGCACAGTCGAGAGCAATGGATAGTGAAAGGGCGATAGGCATCGCTGGAACCTTCATCCGCACGGCAAGGAGCGGTGAGTGCAACAAGGGCTCGTTCCGCTGAATGTCTCCAGCCAAGGCGTGAATGCAAAATCTGCGGCGACCGCCTACCCCGAATCACAATCGTAGGGTTTTCGGGTATAACGAAACGAGCACTTTCTTAAGCGACAGTTCACCAATGCCCGACCTCGACAACTCTCCCGCGTCAGCCCCCCTGGACGGTCAGTCTCGCTCCACTGCTGTTCCCGCGCCCACACTTCCTCCGCGGGTCGCGCAGGGCATCGCGGTGTTCATCGATCCGGCTTCAACACTGAGCGCACAACAGCTCTCGTCTGCTCGCGCGCTACTCGAGGAGGTGGGACGTTGGGTCGACCTGGACCCGACGATCAATCGACTGCGTCGTGACCCGCGGGTCCAAGTTCAGATGGGCATCCTCTCCCCGGGCCGCCTGCGACAAGAGATACGCCGCCGCTCCCCGAGCATATCCGACGACGAGCTCGCAAACGTGAATGCGTTCACAACAGCCGAGAATCCGACCGGTCCCGGGCGGTTTACGTTCCTGCTCAGCGAACGCATGCTGAATAATCCTGCCCTCACCCTGGCGTCGATCCATCACGAGTTTCACCACGCGAGTCTACAGTCGTATGGTCAGCCCGGCCGAACTTCGGCGAAGGTCGAGCTGGCCGTCTATGAGGCCGCTGTGCCGGGCCTGGAGCGGATAGGCTCTGCGCTTCGCTCATCACCACGTGTCAATGACGCCGCAGTCGGAAACGACCTGCCGCCGATCATCGCGGTGGAGGGACGGAACCGCGAGAAGGCCCGCGCTCGCGCCGCGAAGGATGAGGTGCGCTAACTCTCCAATCTCACTGACGATCAATTCCTCGAGACACCCGCCACACGATAGTTGAAACTCCCCCGTAGCCTCTTGCGTATACCCAACGACGCCCGACGCTCGATCGCGGAGAAAGAGAGACAACTGGTGGATTCGAAAGACGACACGGAACAGAAACCGCAGACGGAGAGCCGCGAGATCAGTGGGTCGGTATCCCATGGGATGAAGTCGCACACGAACCTCGAGTGTGGCGAACTCCTGGTACGGTATCGAAACGGCGAGTCACATGCGTTTGTGGAGATTCTCTCGCGCTATCGGGCGCCTGTGTACTCCTATCTCGTGCGGTGTGGCGTCACGCATATGTCTCGAGATGATGTGTTTCAGGAGATCTTTGTTCGCATCCACGCCGGATGCGCCGGATACGACGAAGCGCGACCTCTCCCTCCGTGGATCTTTACGATCGTGATCAACACAGTGCGTAGCTACTTCAGAAAGGAGCTCACCGTGAAGCGAGCTCAAGAAGAGCGTGCTGCACAAGATGAACTTGATACCGTGCACCACCACGACGGCTCCCACTACGCACTGGCAAAAGAAACGGGAGCGTGGCTTGAGACGCAGCTCGCCTCTCTTCCGCTTGAACAACGCGAAGCAGTCAACCTGGTCTGCCTTAACAATATCGAGCAGGCCCAAGCGGCTGCGATGCTCGACATTCCTCTCAACACCCTCAAAACGAATCTCCGCCGAGCGCGACTGAAACTCACAGAAGCTCTTCAGCGACGCAATCTGATCATCGAAAGGGAGAGTGCCCGATGAAAAGCTGCGAACAGATACGAGAACTCATTGCCGAGCACGGAGCGCAGGAGAACGCGGATCTCGCAGGGCACATCTCGACGTGCCCAGGTTGCGCGACATTCATGCGCGCCGCGTCCGAGCTGGAAACGATGTTTGTTGAGTATCGTGAGATCGACGCGCCGCAGCGCGCGGTCAAACGGGTGTTACATGCAGTGGGTTTAGATACGGGAGTTGCTATGGAGCAGATGGAACAGAGCGACACGGAACACAGTGAAGAGGTAGCGCCACAGAAGAATCTCACGAGACGGGCAACGCCAACGGCAAAGCCCTTCTGGCGGCGACGAGTGTTCACATACTCCTCGTCGAGTTTCGCGCTTGCTGCGACGATCGTGTTGACGATCACCTTTCTCGGTCAGCAGGCGAGCGTCTCGTTTCAGAGAATAGGCAGTTCGGTAGGTAGTGCAAACGGAGGCGGGGTGGGTCACTCGCCACGGCCCGTTGTTTCGACGTCCGAGGCAGGCCAAAGAGGGCTTACTTCTGACAAGCTCGGCGGGGATGACGAAAGAGAGAATTCGCCAAATAACTCTGCGAGCACTTTTGAGGGATTCCGATCTCGCACTTACAACACCAGGGCAAACTCGAACATTATGAGTTTCGGCTTTGCCGAATCTGGAGGACCTACGCTTGATGGCCCCCTGCCGGACGAACGCGTTACCGAGTCACAACCGGATGTCATCGCCACGCGCGCGCAGTCGACTCACGCCGATTCAAGTCGATACGGGCTCTACGACGAGAATCCTCGCATCGCCACAGCGAATCAGCCTGTCTCCACATTCAGCATCGATGTCGACACGGGAAGCTACACCAACGTTCGGCAGATGCTTGAACGCGGTGTGCTTCCTCCGCCAAGCGCAGTGCGCATCGAGGAGTTCGTGAATTACTTTACATACAACTACCCACAGGAGCGAAACGGAAAGCCGTTCACCGTGCGACACGAGATCGCGCCGTCGCCTCTCTCGCCGGATCGTCACCTCCTGAAGCTGGGACTCAAGGCGAATCCATCCAACCCAATCAACGAGGACAAGGGATGGAATCTTGTCTTCTTGATCGACGTGTCCGGGTCGATGAGCGACAGCAACAAACTGCCGCTTCTCAAGGAGGGCTTTAGGACTCTCGTGCGGAAGATGCGGAATCATGACCGCGTGGCGATCGTCACCTATGCCGGTTCCACGGGGGTGCTCCTCGATTCGACGCCGGGGACTGACAAGGAACGGATTCTTCGTGCGCTGGATTCGCTCGCGCCGGGAGGAAGCACCAACGGCGCAGGTGGAATCGAAGAAGCGTATCGAGTCGCAACCGAGAACCGCCGTAACGACGGTGTGAATCGAGTGATTCTCGCCACCGACGGGGATTTCAATGTGGGCGTCACCTCGTTCGATGCGCTCGTCGATCTCGTCGAGCAGAAACGAAAGGGCGGAATCACGCTGACGACACTCGGATTCGGCTACGGAAACTACAACGAGCAGAATCTCGAGCAGCTCGCGAACAAGGGAAATGGAAACTACTTCTACATCGACAGCCTGAAAGAGGGTGAGCGAGTGCTGGGATCACAGCTCGCGGCCAACATGGAAGTGGTGGCGAAGGACGTGAAGGTGCAGATCGAGTTCAATCCTGCGGTGGTCAAAGCGTATCGACTGATCGGCTACGACAATCGACGACTGCAGAACGAGGACTTCGCAAACGACGCGATCGACGCGGGAGAGATCGGCGCGGGGCATACGGTGACGGCGTTGTATGAAGTGCTCCTCGCGGGTTCCTCTGCAGCGTCCGAGGTCGACGGTTCGTTGCGATATCAGCGGCCTGCAAGCCCTGCGGCCGAAGCGGACTCCACGGACGAGTTTGCATTCCTGAAGATTCGATACAAAGAGCCAAACGGAAACATCTCGGCGCTGGCTGAGTATCCACTCGCGAAAGGTTCGATATCGAACGACAAGGCATCCGCATCCGAGGACTTCCGTTTCGCGGCAGCAGTCGTGGGCTTCGGAGCGCTTCTCCGAGAAAGCCGGTATATCGAGGGGAAGTATACGCTCGGCGCCGTCAAGGAACTCGTGCAAGGGTCAATCGGATCGGACGAACTGGGTGAACGCCGCGAATTCCTGAAACTGGTGGGGCGCGCTCAGGAGCTTTCGCGGAACAAGCAGTAGGCGTCGCTCGCGAGAGATGAAGTCCCGACGTGCGGAGGATGCCCGCAGCGCACTCTGCACAATCAGACGGAGAGAGGGCAGCAACAGACCGATGCACTCTCTCCGTTCTGACGTTCTCTGACCCGCATATTCTCACGATGACGCGTCTCGATGCCCCGCATCGACGAGTCATGGACACAGCCAAGGCACGATATTGGAGAAAGCCGAGTGGAGGCGGCAAATCGGATCGCGCTGAAGTCATGAGCGTCGCGCTATTTCTCGGCTCGCCTTCACGATAAGTCGAATGACTCAATCAACTACTTACTCCGACTCCGTGTTGCACCCGCCTTACAGCTCGTCGCAGAACAATCGACGATCCATGTTTTCTCACATTCTTCTCTGGGCAGAGCGATCGTCCTCAAAGGGCCGCGTTTCGGCAGAATCAGGCGGCGTGAGTGTTGTCGACGTTCAGCGTTTGGCGAATGCCGCGCTCGGCGGTGCATGCGTGAGTCCACAAAGACAGCAAGCTTCCGACTTGACCCAGACACACACCTTGCTTCAGGTCCGCGAGCGCTCGCCACGGAGAAGCCACTCGACGTCAATCTTACTCCGAGTTTACCCACTCATCCGAACAGGAGGAGCCCCGTGGAGATCTGGTGAGCCGCTCTTGAGCCTCAGCGAGCCATGCTTCGCCCCGCCGATATCGTCATATTGACATATCGCTATATTGCGATATATAGTGTCCGTTATGGGAAGAAAGAAAGTCGGACTTCGAGACGATGCGCTCCAGGCCGCGGCAGAGTGTCTCCGTGTCGTGGCCCATCCGCATCGGCTGAAGATCCTACAGCTCCTACTCGCCGATTCATATGCAGTAGGGGAACTTGCAAAGACATGCGGGATAGCCAGCGCGGTGTGCTCTGAACACCTAAGAACGATGCAGCGATGTGGCTTTCTTACCGCCGAGCGGAGGGGTAGGCACACCTACTATCGAGTGAAAGAACCCCACGTAGAAGATCTGCTCCGATGCATGGAGTCGCGTTTTGGAGAGTGACAACTAAACCGGAACAATCGAAAGGAGTTTGTATGACAACAGAACGAGCAGTTCGGGCATTTGCTGGAATCGTGATCATCCTTAGCGTGGGGCTCGGTCTCGCAGGAAACGCGACATGGTTCTATCTCACTGGAATCGTCGGGTTCATGTTATTCCAATCAGCGTTCACCGGATTCTGCCCTGCTGAGATGATCTTCAAGAAACTCGGTGTCGGTTGCGGATCAAATGGTGGGAGCTGCTGTGGCTAACGGAGCGAGAACAATGCTTCGTAACCTGCTCTCCATCGGACTACTCCTTCTGCCGATCGTTACGTCGGCAGAGGAATGGAACTTAGAGCGAGTAGTCACT
>JADYYL010000220.1 GCA_020853655.1 Deltaproteobacteria bacterium | reverse complement strand
TCCATCGACGGTTGCGACATTCACTTTCGATCCCAACGCAGCCTCCCACGGAGAGAGTTGAAGAGGAGCGATCACATCGAATCCATCGACTCGAAACCGCGGATGATCTTGAATTTTAATCTTGAGAAGAAGATCTCCGTTCCGACCGCTCCCCGATGGAGCTCCCTGGCCCGCGAGGCGAATGACGCCACCCTCCGTAACCCCGGCAGGAATCTTCACTTGATACGTCTTCACGGTGCGACGCGCTGTGCCTCCACTGGGATCGACGGATTCAATCTGCAGGGGCTTCTGACCGCCGTGGTAAAGCTCTTCAATGGAGAGCGGCAACTCGAGCTCTTGCGCCGGTTCCTCGCGCATGGCCGCCGTCGGTCGACGGCCGGTATTTCCACGAGCAGAGTTCTGAAAGGCCTCGGCGCCCCCAAACAACTGCTCAAATGTTGCACCGCCTCCTCCTCCTCCAGCTTGGAAACTTGCGTTCCCTCCGAACAGGAGATCGAAGAAGTCACTGAAACCAGAGAACGAATCAAAGTGCATCGATCCGCCTCCATTACCGCCGCGGAATGCTTGTTCCCAACCCGGGGGAGGACGGAACTCTTGGCCATCGCGGTAGTTCGCGCCGAGTAGATCGTAACGCTTCCGTTTCTCCGGATCGCTGAGGACTTCGTTCGCCTCGTTGATCTCCTTGAACTTGGACTCCGCGTTTTTGTCTTTATTGAGGTCCGGATGAAACTTCCGCGCGGCCTTTCGATAGGCCTTCTGGATCTCTTGCGGAGTCGCGTTCTTATCGACACCGAGAGTCTTGTAATAGTCTTGAAAGGTGACTGACACGTTTCGCCGCGATTGTGAGATTCGTTACGCCACGCGCGATTCGCGGGGCTCACGGATCTATAAGCACGGGATCTGGTGCTGTCAAAGACGAACCGAGACGTAACTCACTGAAAGGTCGAAGCAATTTCGGTCGATCAGTCCCTTGGTCGTTCTGGGGCGATCATTCGAAACACTTCTTCGGCTGCAAGCACCCGCTTCACGTATTTGTTCGTCTCGGGGTAGCCAATGAGCTCGGTCCACATCCTATCGTCGATCTTCGGGTATCGAATTCGCCACCGATCCACCGCTGCCGAACCAGCATTGTAGGCCGCGATCGCAAACGGGCGACGGTTCTCGTAGTCGCGGATGAGTCGGGCGAGGTGTTTCGCGCCGATAGGCAGATTGACACTCACATCGAAGAGGCTCGACTTTCCGTCCCATCCCTCCATCGAGGCTGTCGGTGGCATGAGTTGGACAAGTCCCTGAGCTCCAGTACGAGAGACCGCCTCTGGATTGAAGTAGCTTTCCGTTCGCGCGATCGCGAGCAGCAGAGAAGGGGGCACCTTGTGCGCTTCCGCCGCGGAGACAAATGTCCCGAGGTAAGGACTCGGGTAGCTCAGCTGCACGAGTGCCTCGCGGCAGCGGATCTCCGGCGACTGCGCATCGACCACTTCAAGACGACGAAGCAAGAACTCCGCGATCTCGACTGACCGAGCCGCATTCAGAGATTCGAGAAACAGCTGGGCCCTCGTGGTTCCGACGGAGTAGGGAAGCGTTGTGTCGCCACTCTCCGCGGAAGAGACAACCCTCCGGAACGCATAATCGATCTCGCGAGCCGAGAAAGTGGCCAACTCTTGCTTCCCAGAGAACGGCTTCAGTCGCGTTCGCAGTCCTTCGGGCAGCGGAAACGAACATGGCGATACCTGTGTCGCTGCCGTTTTGGCGATTGCTACACTGCGCTTCCGCAGTTCGTCGCGCGCGAGCATGCCGTAGTATCCGCGAGGCTGCTCCGCCGCGAGCTCTGAATACAAGCGCACCGGATCTGGTGCGTCTTTCGGACGTTGCTCTGGCGGTATGGCCGACAACGCTGTGGCAAGCCAATACGTTGCGTGGAACCGGTCTTCCAATAGCTCGGTATACTTGCGGAGTATCGAAAGCTCCGCTGATTCGAATGTCACTCTCGACCGAAATGCTTGCAGCGTGGGCGCCGAAGTCCGAAGAGCCTCGCCAAGCTGCGCGCGGTAGAGGCCGAACTGTTCTGCCGCCCGCGAGTAATCGACGTTCGTGAGATAGAGCCAGGCAATTCTTCGGCGTGCGAGGAGTCGGTATTCCTCGTTGCTCGCGGACTTCGCAATCTCGAGATAGAGTTCCTTTGCATCTGCGAGTGCCGACATCTCTTCAAGAATACGTCCCTCAACATATTGCGCTTCATCCCGGTTGGGCGACTTCGGAAATCGTTCGTGGAGTTTTGCTAGGAACTCGAGCGCGCGATGATGATCGTTGATGTTCCACGCGCTCCTTGCGACCTGGAGCAGCGCCGGTCCAGCGTTCTCGATTCCGCTACTTGCCGATACCGTCAGCAATGCATCGTCGGCTTGATCCGCGCGTCCGAGTTTACGAAGCGCCTGCTCTCGTATCGTCATCGCTCGGAAGCGACCAACCTCAAGAGCATCAAAGCGTTCGATCACCGTATCAATGGTAGAAAGCGCGTCCGCATGTTCTCCTGCGGCGAGGAGGATTTCGGCTTCGCTGATCATTGCTTCGCGTGAGACGAGCGGATCCTCCGCCGGCAGAGACGCTCGCGTCTCTGCCACCAACTCACGTGCTCGAGTTTGTAGTGGCGAGCGGGGGAACTCACGTCGCATCGACTGGAGCAAAAGAATCGCTGGCCGCATGTCTTCGACTGAGAGGAGCAACCGGGCACGCTCGATTTGTACCGCGGGTACAAGATCGCTCCGCCGTGCCGTTCGAAGGTCGTCCTCCAGCGCGACGAGGTCACTCACCAATGTGGGCTCGCTCTGGAGTCGGAGGAGCGCGACTCTCGCATCAAGTGAAGCGGCGCCGCCTTTACCAACTGCTCGATACGCAGCGATCGCGCGGTCCTTTTCCAGCTTCTTCTCAAACGTCGCGCCGAGGAGGACGTTGGCCCAATCTTTCAGTCCAGAATCGCGCGCCGCAATGTTGAGTAGTGCCTCAGCCCGCTCGAGCGATTCCCGGGAGGTGCCTGTCTCGCGCATCACGATCGAGGTCGCCTGGGCGAGAGCTGCATGCGGCGCGGTGGTTTCCGTGTTCGACCAGAGGAGGAGCCCCACGAGGCAAAGTGACAACACCATAATGACCCGTCGAGCGATGAGTCGACGCCGCTTCCGGACGCGACTGGGGATAATCGGGCGCAAGCGCGTCACAGGCGGTTTCGCTAGTCGTTTGTTATTCGCACGAG
>JADYYL010000219.1 GCA_020853655.1 Deltaproteobacteria bacterium | reverse complement strand
CGTCTCTCAGCCTGTTCGAGGAGATACCGTCGCATGATCGAGAAATAGCTGTCTTCGACGACGCTGAGCTGTGAGAGCGTATACATCTGTGGCCGACGGGCGTCGACGGCCACTACGATTTGCCGGGGGCCAAGCCCCGAACGCGATGGCAGCTCGTCGAGGAACGTGTCGACCGCGCGCTGAGAGTCCGCAATTCGGGTAGGCTCTGCATCGACGGAGGTATTTCCAACAAAGCGAGCCTCATCGGGTGCATTCTTACGAAAAAGATCCAGAATGCGTGAAACGAAATTCCCCGCGTGGAGGTTTCTCAACGTGTACTGGAACAACATCGAATGGCGAAGCGTTTCGCGGAACGCCGATATGTCGAGATCGGTTCGGACCAGCTCGAGCGCTGCGCCGTCTCTCTCTCGGAAGTAATGAAACCCGCCCGCGTCTCTGTACTTAAGCAGGCTTTCATCGAAGTCGTTCCCGACAACGAGAACAGCGAGTCCACGCGGTCGGAAGGTATCCCGCGCGAACTGAGCATACGCAAGATACTGACTGAGCGGAGAGCCTGACATGGCAAACGAGTAACAGCGGCCGTCCGGTTGTAGCTTCTGATCGAGGAGCGTTGCGGCCCGGTCTTGCTCCTGCACCATTCTTGCTTCGATGTAACTATCTCCAATGACCGCGAGAAGAGGCGCATCGTCCCTGGAATCGTAGTCTCGATCGGAGATGAATCCGTAGTTGTTCGTCCGAATATCAACCGGCCTGCGAAAGTTCCAGCCGAATGACCACGTTGAGGTCGTATGCGGTTCGTAGCGGAGGAGGGGAGTGGTCTCATTCACTCGAGAGGTTTGTTGGCCGCTACTGACTGGGAAGAGACGAAGGACGACCTCGCCTGTCCCGACGAAGAGGGAGACACTCGCCGTGACGAGCAGGAGAGGCACGAGAGCAGCTGTTAACTTCGACGGGGCCATGGCTAGTTCACGAATGGAGAGTTCGCTCGGGCGGCAGCTGCGTCGCGAGCTTGTGTCTGGCCATCCGGCGCGAAGACGACTCGCTCGCGTGCGTACCATTCAACCACCGTCATCGACGTCCGTTCCGCGAGTAACAGGAGCGACTCAAACGTTTCGGGAGCGAGCTTTGTCGTCAGCACGATCTGATCCACTCGCTGTCTCGACAGGATCTCAGGAAGGTCTGCGATTCCGCCGAGCACGCGATGACCCTGAACGAAGCGTTTGCGAAGATTGGGATCGTCATCGAGGAGGCCGATAACGGATACAGGGGTGAGGTCTCGAACGAAGCTTGCCGTCAACGTATGCAAATAAACAACGCAGCGCGCACCGGCGCCGTAGACAAGGATCTGGCGAGAAGGGGACAGCTCTTTCGTATTCGACGCTCCTCCGAAATGCTCCATCAAATCCGTAACCGCCCGTGGAACCATTCGCAGTCCTGAAAGCCCCACGGTTGAGAGCAGGAGAAAAAGAGCGAGACTGCTGGTCTGCAACTGGTTTTCCGGAGCGAGAATAAAACTCGAAAGGCAGAGGCCAACGAGGACACCTGCAAAGATACCCGCGCCGAGCACGATGAATTCCGAAATCCGCGCGCGGCTCCACACGCGGCTATACGCACCAACGACGAAGAGCATGATGAACGCTGGTGTGCACCAGATTGGGGAGATCGAAAGCCACAAATCCTTGGCATGCGTCATGGAGGTTGTCTGATCGGACAGCGCCAGCGTGGCAGCGAGCGCGAGCGAAAGAATGAGGAAGTCGCTCAGGGGATACAGAACCACGGCAACGATCCGATTGCTGGGCTTCCGCAATCCGCTGAGGATCACTGCGCCGCTATCCCACAGCTCGACATGCGCGATATGCCGAACCACGACGTATGAGCCGACCACGAACGCCAGGAGGAAGATGCCAACGGCGTGTGAGCTGTAGAGCAGGCTTGCTAACCCGATGGCGACGAGAAGCGCATTTGCCGTGTAGAGCCACACGGCGACTCTCGTTTGGGTTCGCCCAGGGGCCATCAATCGGTGATGGAGGTGCTCCATATCGAAATGCATAATACCCGACGTTGGCTCGCCGGCCGCAGAGCGGAGCACCCGGCGCATTGAGCGCCGCCAGACAGCCAGTGCAGAGTCAAAGATCGGCACGCCGACAGCGAGAAGCGGAACTCCGAGCGAGGCGAGCATCGTGCCTTTGGCTGCGGTACTGAGCGACACCGTCGCCAACGTGAATCCGAGGAGAAGGCTGCCGGTGTCGCCAAGGAATATTGAAGCGGGATGAAAATTGAAGCGGAGGAATCCCGCACAAGCTCCGACGAATCCGAGGAGTACGAGTGCGTCGCCGGGTTGAGAGCGAAATAAAAATGATCCGGCGATTCCGAAAGCCGCGATGATCGCAAGGCCGGTTGCCAGCCCGTCGAGACCGTCGATGAGATTGAAGGCGTTTGTAATGAGTAAGATCCACAACACGGTCGCAGCCAAGTCGAGAATCGGAATGAGATCGGCACCCAGAAGGCGTCCGAAGCGCATGTCCGCACCAAACGCCAACACCGCGATCGCAATCTGAGCGACGAGCTTTGTCAGAGGGCGCAGTCCTTTGATGTCATCGGCAAGCCCGACCAGCACGATCAGCGTCGTGAGGCCGAGAAAATTCCACCACCAGGTCGTGTCGAGCGCGCCGTTGATATGGACGGGCCAAGGAAGCAGAAAGATTGCCGCGCACGCAGCGTGGAATCCGATAAAGATCGCGAGACCGCCGCAGCGCGGAATCGGTTGCTGATGGATGCGTCTGGCGCTCGGTCTATCGACGACGCCACACCGTATTGCAAGCCCAGCAATCCAGGGCGTGAGAACAAGCGTTACGGCAAAGGCGATAAAAAACGCCGATGGGTATTTAAGAAGTCCGATAAACGACACGACTCTCTGGCTCGATCAAGAGAGTGCAATGTCCGGCAAAACTAAAACTGCAGAGCGCCGAAGTAGCACGATTCAATTAATTCAATTCACGACGCGAACCTATTGCGCATACTGCTTGCGCATATTGCACCTGCAACGAGCGTGCGAGCAACGAATGGCGTGCTCATGAGACTGCAGACTCGATGCGGGAGCGGTCAGTGGGTGTTTGTAGTGCAAGATGATT
>JADYYL010000218.1 GCA_020853655.1 Deltaproteobacteria bacterium | reverse complement strand
TGCGCCGAAGTCAGACGGCGCTCCGACGGAAGCGCATCAATCCTTACGTCACTCGGGTCCAAGATTTTCCTGGACGGCTCTTCTCATTCTCAGAGGTCAAGGCAGAGCTCGACGAGATTCGCGAGCTCGCCCGGGAGAAGCGGGTAATCGTGGAGCTGGGCTCAGGCTCCGGTGGGCACCTACTGGAACGGGCGGCCAGAGAGCCTGACGCGCGCTTCTTCGGTTTTGAGTTGCGATATAAGCGTGTGTTCCGAACAATCGAGAAAGCCATCGAACGCGGGATCACGAACGTTTATGCACTGCAGACGGATGCTCGATTCGCCGCTTCGATTTTTACGCCAGCGTCAGTATGCGGCATCTACATGAATTTTCCCGAGCCGTGGGACCGGCGTCGCTGGGCGAAGCATCGGCTGATGCGGGCAGAGCTTCTCGACTCGGCTTCGACGATGCTCTGCAAAGGGGGGTTCCTCGCAGTCAAAAGCGATCACAAAGAAACATTCCTCGAGTTCGCGGAAGCGCTCGAACAGGATACTCGCTGGAGCGTAGCGAAGAAATCACTTGATCTTCACTCAACCCCTCTCGTGGCGGAGAATGTCACGAGCGAGTTTGAGCGGATGTTCGTTACGCAGAATCTGCCCATCCATTTCATCGAAGCGACGACAAACTAGATTCACGTCGACCCGCACCGAAACATTCGGTCTCTCCAAGCAAAACGAAGCGTGGCGAGACGCAACTCGACCAATATCGATACCCCGCTTGCGTGACTCGCGCGAGGAACGAACCATATCGAGGTTCCGCTTGCCGCGCTCGCACCGCAGACTTTCCCGCAACGAAGTATGTCGCCGAGATCGGCCGCCGGAGGCTAACTATATCGAGGTCCTGAGGGAGCCGAGCTCGCGCGGCAGACGAGGCGCGGAAAAGTCGAGGAGCGTAAGCGTATTACTATACGTGCGCACCGCAGACTTTTCCGCAACGAAGTATGTCGCCGAGATCGGCTTCCTCAGCGGCGAACGCCGAAGAAGGTGGGAGCCTTGCATATGACGGGTCCGACGCCACGAACCCGTTCGAACAGTGCCCGGAGGGACTTCGCAACTGGGCTGCCGCCATCACTCATGGCGTCAACGGAGGTGATAAATGTGCGCTGCTTTCCGTCCAGCGAAATGCGTAAGTCCACGACGCCTGGGTCAACGAGAGAAGATATACCGCCCGGCGTCGGAAGCCGTTCTCTCTTGGTCGCCGACTCCGTGAGGACCGCCTCTGCTGCATTGAGAAGTTCAGAAAGTTCTGGGCGAGTGGGGGAGTCAATTCGGCGCTCGACAGGGGAGAGGCCCGTCTTCGTAGGACCCGTCGCTCCAGTTTTTACTGTCGAAGGCTGTGGCACGTGCCCACATTCCCGCCACAACTCACCGCCGCTCAATTTGTATTGCTCGTAGTCGGCTCCCCCAAGAAATCCACGAGCAGCGAAAATGTCCACGACCAGGGAGCTGTTCACGCGAACCGGCCTCTGTTCTTCGCCCGCATCGCCAAACATCGTAGCGCAAGACGTTGTGCACAACACCAGGAACCCCGCCGCGAGAGGGCGTATGTAAGAACGAAGATGTGGGGATGCCAAAGTCTGCTGATCCATTCGAGGCTCCGAAGTGCTCCACGATTGCGCTTGGAGTGGGTCCTACCATGAATGGCCGGAGAAACGGAATCTGCTACAACAGTGCCTCGGCGAGGGATCGCCCGCAGCCAAGAGCGGGAACTTCCGAGGAAGAGAGGAGAGGTAGAGTTGATTCCTGACGAATGGAATGGCCGCAGACTCTCCGCGGCTGCGTCAGAACGAGCGAATGAGGTCTTGATCCCGGCGAGCCGACGCGGCGCGAGAATCGCTCCAGCGGTCGCTGGAACGTGTGACACCAATCCAGAGATCAGCCGCGAAACTTCCTGCTTCATTCGCAACACCGCGAACATCGAGGGAGTGGAATTCTGCCGTCAGGGCGTCAAGCATATCGTGCTCTGCCCACGCTCCTGGAGCGCTGAGAGATCTTCGTGCTATTTCGGTATTCCTTTGCCGCGGCGCGGAGGCTTGCGGCGTCACCGGATTCGTGTTCGGGTCCAGAGCGTCGAATGGATTTCCGACCGCTGCTCCTGCAACGAAACCACAGGCGAGAAGGGCCACCGGCCAGAAGCCGGCGACAATGAGGTGGACGGCCCACCAGAGAGTCTTGAGGAGGATCAGTGCGGCGAGGGCGAATACAGCGTAGGTAACCACAAAACTTCTTCCCTGATACGACTACAGATTGAGCAGCAATGACCCACGTGAGAACGTGAGACGGTTTGCTTCTCGCTCGAATCCGCTCAACGGCGAACCTCGAGCCTTAACAGAGATATCGACCGAAGTAGGAGATTTCTTGAATCCATTCAGAGCTGACAAAATCGTGGTTCCAGTCGATACCCCGGCCGTTCGGAAGGGATCTGGGAACCGCGGGAAGTTGCTGATCAGCATTGGTGTCAGCGTCGGGATATTGGTTTTCCTGTTCAGAGATTTGAATTTCAGCGAGTTCTCTAGCGAACTTCAAAAGATCCAACCGCTGAATTTTCTACCGGGGATTGCTCTGCTTGTCGGTGCGATGTGGCTGCGTGCGATCCGCTGGCGCTACTTCCTTCCGCCATCGACACGAGTTTCGACAGCTGTGCTTTTTGAAGCTACCACC
>JADYYL010000217.1 GCA_020853655.1 Deltaproteobacteria bacterium | reverse complement strand
GAAAGTCCGATCGTCCGCAAAGATGAGCTTGCCGGTGAGATACTTCTCAAAACGCAACACTCGCGTTGGTGGCTCGAAATGAGGAAAGAGGCTTGGCCACTCCTCGACGACGGCACTCGCAATCCGGTAGCCGTCCTTCTCGAAAAGAACATCGATCTCCGCATGGCGGCGCCCCAAGAGCAGGTCTCGCACCACCCCACCAACAAGGAAAAGTCGGGAGCCGAAGTGCTCCGCCACAGTTCCGACACCAAGGAGGAAGTCGCGCTGCTGAACTGGGAGGGACTTGAGAAGATCGGGACTACTCATCGCTCTCTACCGTTCAGTACGGGAGACGAAGAACTCTCGAACCCCTTGGTAGATCGCGAGTGCGACCATCCGCTGATACCGCTTCTCGGCGAGACGACGCCCTTCCACCGGATGGTCAATAAACGAGATCTCGACAAGCACACAGGGCATGTGCGCTCCAACGAGCACGTGGAACGGCGCCTTTTTTACGCCGAGGTTGTTTACGTCGCGATAGTAGAGCGAGAGGTTTGCATGCAAAGCATTCTGCAATGTATGCGCCAGCGAGATCGAGTCGTCCAGCTTGGCGTTCTGAATCAGATCGCTCAACATGAAGCTAACGTCGATACCGTTCTTCGAGCCTCCACCGAAATCCAGAGACATGTTCTCGCGCTTTGCCAGTTTGAGTGAAGACTTGTCGTTCGTATTGTCCAAGTAATAGGTCTCGATCCCACTCGCGGTCTTGTACTCGCTCGCGTTGGCGTGGATAGAGATGAATAGATCCGCATCCTTATCATTCGCTAACTTCGTACGATCTGGAAGCGGAATGAAGACGTCGCGAGAGCGCGTGAGGAACGTCCGAGCGCGGAGTCGCTCGCGCAAGAACTCATCGAGAAACTCAGAAACGTTCAGCACCACGTCCTTCTCAAGCACACCGTCCGCACCAAGCGCTCCGAGGTCTTCCCCTCCGTGCCCGGGATCGATGACGATCAACGGCCGACGAACGGTGCTCTCTTTGGCAAAGACCTTGCGACTTTCAGGAGGGAGGATGGCTGCGGCGGTCGGCGCTACAACCGGCTCTCGGTCCTCGACTTCGGCGAGCGGAGTCGGTCGCGCAGTTGGGGCCCTCGTTGGTTCGGCGGTCGGCTGAGCGACCGCAACCTTCGTCGGTGTCGATCCCACTCGAGCGCTGAGTCCGAGGCGACTTCGCGCCGTCTCGAATGCATTGCTTCCGGGATACCGATCAATAATCTCGTAATACGCGGCACGAGCCGCGACTTCGTCCTTGAGTCCGTCGCGACGAAGATCGCCCAACGCGAGGAGCGCGTCATCTGTCTGATCACCGCCAACGTGCTCAACGGCCATGCGTTCGAACGCATCGACGGCGCGGGTGAGTGCCGTTCGCGCTTTCGCAGCCCGAAACCGAAACTGCTCCAGACGAGCATAAGCGTAGAGTGCGTCTTCGCTTTGCTCGTTTCGAGGCCTCCGTTCCGCCGCTGCATTTAGTTCAGCGCTCAGGGACTCCCACACCTTTGCGTTCTTCACTTTCGGATCGTTCTTCTTCAACGCATCGGCAGCAGCAACCAAGCTCTGCACGCTTTTGCGCTTCGGCTCAGCGTTCACCGCAGCGAGGGGAAGCAACAGCAGAAGACAGGCCATCTGGACCAAGGAACGCACCGTCACGAAGTCCTCCGCGGTTTCAGATCAGAAGCTCTCTTCTTCAACCGAGAGAGTTGTATGAGCGCATCGATCGGCGTCAGCTCGTTCGGATCGAGCTTCGACAGTTCGGAGACCAGCTCCTCCAACACAAGCAACTGACTCTCCGCTGCTGTGTCTACGGCAGGAGCGAGCGCCGGAGGGAGAATCGCGCCGCCGATGCCGGGAGCAGCGTTACCGATGGTGCTCGTCGTCGCCAGCACCTCTTTTGCCCGGGCAATGAGCCGCTCTGGAAGCCCAGCGAGTCGAGCGACCTCGATACCATAACTCCGATCCGCCGGGCGCTCTTCGATGCGATGCGTAAACTCAACGTCACCGTCGCGCTCCAGTACTCCGACCGAGAGACAGAGCATTCCGTCGCGGTCGGTCGAGAGACTGGTGAGTTCGTGAAAGTGAGTCGCAAACACGGTCTTGCAACGGATTCGTTCGTGGAGCCACTCCGCGATTGCCGTGGCAATGGCAAGGCCATCCGCCGTCGCCGTTCCTCGGCCGATCTCGTCGATCAATACCAGCGATCGCTCGGTCGCCTTCTTGATGATCGTCGTCGCTTCACGCATCTCGACCATAAAGGTCGAATCACCCCGACTGAGATCATCGGCAGCGCCAATTCGGGTAAAGATCCGATCGACCAGAGAGATCGTGGCGCTATCTGCAGGCACGAACGAACCGATCTGCGCGAGGATCTGGATCAGGCCAATCTGCCTGAGATACGTCGATTTCCCGCCCATGTTCGGTCCGGTGAGAATCGACAGACGGCGCCCGCTTGTATCAAGCGAGATATCGTTCGAATGAAAATTATGCCGGCCGATGACGCGCTCAACGACCGGATGTCGGCCTCCCTTCACGGTCAACTCACCGGTATCGACGAACGACGGTCGGACATACCCTCCATCTCGAGCGAGCTTCGCGAAAGCACAGAGCATGTCGAGCTCGGAGATGACTAAGCAGACGCGTTGAATATCCGCTGCGGCATTCGCCACCTTCTCGCGGAGCGCGAGAAAAAGTTCCTTCTCCAACTCAATCTCTCGACCGCGCGCGGAGAGCAACCGCACCTCCAGTTGCTTCAACTCCGGAGTGACGAAGCGCTCCGCGTTCACGAGCGTCTGACGTCGCTCAAAATGCGGAGGTACTTTCGAGAGGTGAGACTTCGTCACCTCGAGGAAGTATCCGAACACGCCGGTGTAACGAACCTTGAGAGAAGGGATGCCGCTGCGCTCACGCTCCCGCACTTCGAGTTCCGCGAGCACCGTCCGCGCACCCGAGCTGAGCTCGTGTAACTCGTCGAGTTCCGGGTGATAGCTGCGGCGGAAGATGCCGCCCTCATTAAATCGAGACGGAGGTTCGTCAACAAATGCCGAGTCGAGCTCCGTCGCAAGCCCCGTGAGGTCGGGGAGTAAACCGCCGAGCGCTGAGAGTCGCGCAGCGTCCAGGCGGACGAGAACTTCTCGCAACTGCGGAAGCGAGCCAAGCGAAGAACCTAACGCCTGCAGGTCTCGCGGGTTTGCACGCTGACTCGTCACGCGCGAGAGAATTCGTTCGAGATCGCGAACACACGCCATCCCATCTCGGATGGCGTCGAGTTCGAGCGGCGAGGACGTCAGGGTCTCAACGGCATCAAGGCGCGCGTTGATCTCGGCGAGATCGGATGATGGCTCCAGGAGCTGAGCCGTGAGGAATCGACTCCCCATCGCGGTCTTGGTGCAATCGATGTGCGAAAACAGAGAATGGCGCTTGGTCCCTTCAAGTCGTGTTTCGAACAGCTCGAGATTCCGGCGAGTGGCGCTATCGATGAAGACACTGCGCGTGCGGTCCACAGCACTAAACGAGGAGAAACGCGGCGGCCGGCCGAACGAAACTTCGTCAACGTAGTCGAGGAGCGTTCCGACGGCTGCCTTGGCCTCGCGGCTCAGCTCCGTAAGCACGCTCTCTTCTCCTCGGCGGAGCAGTCGTTCGGCGACGGATGCACGGAGCGCCTCGTCTCGGCGATTCTCAAATGGGCGCATAACGACTTGCGCACCAATTCGAGATGCGACTTCGCGAATCTCGCGCACGAAGCCAGTCGCACGATCAACGGGACGGGAAAACAGCGTCGAGGGAAGCAAGATCTCCGCGGGGCGGAGACGCTCAACAGCCTCGGTGAGGTCGTCAATGGATTCAGTCTCCGAGACTCTCAAGAGCCCTGTTGAGACGTCGGTGTAAGACACCGCGCCGCCTCCAGCGGCATACACGGCGGAACAGAGAAAATTGAAGCTCTTCTCCTGAAGCCCGTCCCCTTCGTAGCGAACCCCGGGGGTGATGATACGAGTGATCTCGCGACGCACCGCAACGCCCTTCTTCCGCTCGTCTTCGACCTGCGAGACCAGGACACAGCTCAGTCCAGCATCCAACAGGCGGGGAATGTAGGAGTCGATCGCGTGAATCGGGACGCCACACATCGGCACAGCATCGGGGCCGGCTTTATCGCGAGACGTCAGGCGGATCGACAAGGCCTCGGAGACGACCCGAGCGTCCTCATAGAAGATCTCGTAAAAATCGCCGACCTGAATCAGCAGCTTGTGTTCTGGGAACTTCTGCTTGAGTTCCTGATACTGGCGCAGCATGGGAGGTGCGACCCGCTCACTACCCTCGCCCGCATTCGAGCGGGAGGCCGGTGGCTCAGTCGTCGCAGGCTCGACGGCAGTATCTTGCGAAGCGCAATCGTGCTGACGAACTGATTCGTCCGCAGCAGGAGCGTCGAAGAGAGCGCTAAGAGCGAGTTGTTGCGGATTCGTAGCTTCCATCTCGTCTGTGTCGCGTGCGGATGAGCGGGATTCCCGCGTAATTTTAAGTCAGTCAAAGCTTATCTCACAAAAAGACGAGGGGTTACAAACCGTTGGGACTTTTCTGCTCTCCGCGGACGGCCGGGCTCCGCTGTTGTTGTGCGTAGCGACAACACTATCGCGAACTCGCTTGGCATCCTCCCCTTCGGACCCGCATCAAAATGAGCGGGGACCACCGGAGCGAACCTCAGACGGCGGTCCAATCGAAGCCATTTTTTCCAGTCCAACTGTCGAAACTGTTTTTCCAGTGCTCAGCCCCTATGCTCGATCGTGTACTCATCGTGGAGTCTCACTTCCATACGAGACTGCAGCTCGTCGAAGACTTCGCCCGGCTCAACCTCGCTGACGATGTCGTCGGTGCGTCGTCTGTTCGCGATGCAATCGACGAACTTCATCGTCGCCCGCTCGGTGCTTGCGTTCTCGGCCCCAAGCTTCAACCGAGCACCGCTCTTGCGCTCCTGGAAGAGAGTCGCTCGATACCGCTTCAGGACTCATGCGCGTTCCTCCTCGTGCGAGGCGAGAAGGCTTCGGAGTCACAGCAATTGGAAGGACTCACCGACGGAGTCCTGCAGTATCCTTACACACGCGATGCGCTGCGAACCGGTGTGCAGAACGCCGTGAGTCGACTGATGGATGTCGTATCACAGCGAAAATCGACTCGATCTTTCCCGACTGGTCAAACGGAGCTCACTCGGACGCAAGCGTTCTCGAGGGACCTGCGCGACATCGCTGAGCAGATCTCGCAGCGTACACTCACTGTGCAGAGTGACGGAACACCGGCGGCAACGACGGACTATGCGATCCGGAAAGCGATCGAGAGCTTCATCGTCGAACCGGGGGGCATGCTCTCCTACGCCGATGAGCAGTTCGTAAGCCTCGTGACGACCTGGTTTCACAAGCGGGTGCGCGGCGAGCATCAGCCGACCAATCAAGCCCTCCATGCTCTGATTCAGAAGAATCCCGCGCTGTTTGATTAGCGAGAGCCCTCCCAACCCCGCCTGATCGATCTTTCTCCCAGGCATGCCATCGCCCCAGACTGCTCTCTACGCGAGGATTGCACGGACTGTGTGAGCACGAATCCAGAGAGTCTTCGTCCTTGATCCGGTGATACGACTGGTGCTGCGACAACTAAGTCTTGGGCGTTTTTTATGGATTTCTCGCGAAGCGGGAATCTGTGAGAAACGCCCATTGCTTAGTTCAAAGCAGCCAAGAGATAAAAACGAGTGCTCTGACACGTTCGCTTATTCGTTACTTGTCAGAGCAATAGTGCGACGATACGGAACCGAAGATTCAACGAGAATGGCGTGGGTGAGTCGTGAGTGCGCAGAAGAAAGTTTTAATCGTCAATGACGACGGAATCGCAGCGCCCGGGCTCATTGCCTTGGTCGAGCGACTCCTGCACGACGGAGGATTCGACATCCGAGTCGTCGCTCCGGAAAATGAGCAGTCCGGAGTGAGCCACTGCTTGACGCTCTTTACCCCGCTCCTGTCGGAGACCACCATCCTTCCCGGAGAGTTGGCGCGAGTGCCCGCCGCGCGCGTCGCCGGCACGCCGGTCGATTGCGTGAAGCTGGCACTGGATCAATTGTTCCCCGACTTTCGACCCGACTGGGTTCTCTCGGGAATAAATCGTGGACCCAATCACGGCCGATTGGCCTTCTACTCAGGGACCTTTGCCGGTGCGCTCGAGGCCGCCCTTCAAGGCATTCCGGCGATCGCCCTTTCCCTCTCTTCGCTTCATTCAGTGGCGTGGGACTTTCCGGTTGCAGCGCGTGTCGCAGTGAAGCTCATTCGCGAAATCACCGCGCAGACACTTCCACGCGGACACTTCCTCGCTGTCGAGATTCCGAACCTTTCAGAGGATGAGATTCGCGGGATCCGGCTGACACGGCAGGGCACCGGCACGATCATCGACCACTACAGAGAAGAGGAAGAGCTCGGGCCGCGTCGGCGATTCCGTGTGGAAGGAAAGTTCGACTTCCCGGAGGACGAAGTCACGGATGCGGACACACTCGCCGTGAGAGACGGTTGGGTGGCGGTGACGCCGTATGCTCTCGACCTCACTGCCCACGCGTACCGTGAAGAGATGAGGCGGTGGGCGCTCTTTCGGAACACCGATGGATCACTCCCGATCGAGAAGGGCTTCTTCGACCAGTAAACATAAAAAAAGGCGGCTCCGTTTCCGGAGCCGCCTTTTTCAACTGACTGGGTATCGCGACTACTTCTCGTCTTCGCGAGCCCGGCTGAGCTGTTGCTGAAGGAGATCGCCGAACGTAACGGCCGACTGAGAGTCGTCCATGTATTCCGCGTAGCCTTCCTTCGACTTCGTCTTGCGACCGCCCTTGAGGCTGAGGCTGATGCGTCGCTCGTTACGATCGACGTTCGAGACTTCAGCTTCAATCTGCGTTCCGGCTTGGAACTTCTCGTGGATATCCTCTCCACGATTGAGTCCCAATTGCGAGATGTGGATGAGTCCTTCCACGCCCTCTTCGAGCTCCACGAACACACCGAAGTCGGTGACGCTGGTGATCGCTCCCTTGACCTTCGCGCCGGTCGGGTAACGGTGTGGAACGCTTTCCCAGATGTCCGGGGTCAGCTGCTTCACGCCGAGGCTGAGACGCTCCTTCTCGGGATCGATCTCGAGGACAACGACTTCGACATCGTCACCCTTCTTGTACATGTCGCGAATTTCCTTGGGATCCTTGATGCGCTTGGTCCAAGAGAAATCCGAAACGTGCACGAGGCCGTCGATCTCGTCGAAGATGTTGACGAAGATTCCGAAGTCCGTGATCGAACGAACCTTCCCGGTGATCTTCGTGCCGATCGGGTACATCTTGGCGAGCTCGTCCCACGGATTCTGCGTGAGCTGCTTGAGGCCGAGGCTGATACGTTGGCTGTCCGCGCTGACTTCCAGCACGACTGCTTCCACTTCGTCGCCGACCTTCAGGACGCGCGATGGGTGGTGCACCTTCTTGGTCCAGCTCATTTCGGAGATGTGGATCAGGCCTTCGACGCCCTCTTCCAATCGAACGAAAGCACCGTAGTCGGTGAGGCTGACAACCTTGCCCGTTACGCGGCTGCCCGGAGCGTAGTGCGCCTGCACCTCTTCCCACGGGTTCTTAGCAAGTTGCTTCATGCCGAGGCTGACTCGCTCGTGCTGCTCGTCGTACTTCAAGATCACGACGTTGACGGTCTGACCAACCGAGAGCACTTCGCTCGGGTGATTGACGCGACCCCACGACATATCCGTGATGTGCAAGAGTCCGTCGATACCGCCGAGGTCGATGAAGGCACCGTAGTCGGTGACGTTCTTCACGACACCTTCCATCACCACGCCTTCAGAGAGCTGAGCAATGGTATCGCGCTTGAGCGTCGAACGTTCTTCTTCGAGAACAACACGACGGGAGAGAACGATGTTCCCACGCTCGCGGCTGAACTTGAGGATCTTGAACTCGTGCTCTTCGTTGATGAACTTATCGAGGTTCTTCTGGGGGCGGATATCAATCTGCGAACCCGGCAAGAAAGCAGGAACGCCGACATCGACTTGCAGACCACCCTTCACCTTCTGAACGATTCGGCCCTTCACGGT
>JADYYL010000216.1 GCA_020853655.1 Deltaproteobacteria bacterium | reverse complement strand
GCTGATCTCATCCCCGGTGGGGAGGGGTTAAGCGATCTGTTTTCTGGCGGCGGCGTGTTCGATGTTTCAGGATTTCGGGGGCAACCTCGAGGACGGATGGGGGCCGAAGGAGGCCATGGAAGCGGCGATCGAGAAGACTGTCGCCGACGGCTTTTATTCGTTCTTCGATACGGCGGTGGATTTGGCTTCGAATACCGCTCTCGTCGGCGGCGCGATCTTACTTCATCGCGGAACCACGGCGGCCGATGTCGTCGGAGATGATCAGGTCACACGTCTGTTAACGGAGTTGCGATACGTCGGCTCCGTTGTTGCGATCGGCGCTGTTTCCGTAGGCTTCGGACTGGTCGGAATAAGTGATCCGCTAAATCGAGACGCCGATGATGAGCAGGATACGGCCAATGACGTTAATGATCTTATTTTCGCAGAAGCTGGCGACTCTTTTGGTGGCACGGCGTTTTTCCTTGGACCGGAATACCTCCCATTCGCGACCCTCATCATGGAGCCGATGTTTGGGGGCATGATGAACGGTGTGATGAAGAACGTTCTTTCCCACGAAGAAGATCTGCGGCCCACGCTGATCGAGAATTCGAATATCTCGGTCACCACGAGCTACTCCTCAACCGGTGGGGCATTTCCCGCGGCGGTTCGCCGATTCAAAACCAATGGCATGACACTTCAGTCTCGATTCTATTTGGTGACGCAGCCTTGGCACATCACCCGGCGAGTGACTCCGGACGGCGATTATCGTGATATCGGTGATGAAGACGATGATGTCGGTGCCGGCAACACGTCTGAAGAGGCTGCATTGAAGCGGCGTGTGATGGGACTCTGGCTGATTCCTTCGGATCCGGTCGCGATGATTACCCCCATCGCTGATCTCATCCCCGGTGGGGAGGGGTTAAGCGATCTGTTTTCTGGCGGCGGCGTGTTCGATGTTTTTGGCTCGGGGATTGAATTCTTTTCGGATGGGATGAAAGATTTCATCTGCGATAACCCGTTGAACGAGATCATGGGTTTCCTTGATGATCTCCCGGGTGGCTTCATCTCTGCGGATTTCACGATTCCCGCATGCCCGGCAGTTCGACCCGCCGCATATCCGCATTCGAACGAAATTGAGAACGACCGGCTGTCAGGCTCGAGTCGAAATTTTGCCGATTTCGTCGAGGAGCAGAAGAAGAACAATCCACGCGCCCGTCCGAGCTACCTA
The DNA here is from genome assembly GCA_020853655.1 of Deltaproteobacteria bacterium. Taxonomy (GTDB): domain Bacteria; phylum Bdellovibrionota_C; class UBA2361; order SZUA-149; family JADYYL01; genus JADYYL01. The sequence continues at coordinate 1,857 of JADYYL010000216.1, read as the reverse complement.
GATGATAGTGACGAGGCGAAGAACGGCGGTGGACAGTCAGATCAAGGCGCCGAAGCGTGCAACTGGACGGACTAATGACAGACACAACCATTCCACCGATGGGTCGTAGCAGCGATGAGTTCCTTCGAAGGAATCAAGCTCGGTTTCTCTGGCTCTCTGCCGGTGCGATTGTTGTGCTTTCTTTTCTTTACGGGCTGAGCGCTGGTTTCAATCGGAATCTACAGGGCGCGATAGCTTCGAAGGAAGGATTCGTCCCTCTGGATTCATATGCGGCTCCTGTGAATATTGTTTTGCCTCCCGGGGTTCGCGTGATGCCGGTTGGTCAAGACGCATCGATCAATGGCCGGCCAGGGGAGATGGTGCACTTCGAAAGTGATCGTGGAGTCCTCGATATCCTACAGCAACAGACGAAGTATCTGGAGTCCCGCGGCAGCCGTGTGATCGGGCTTGCGGGCAAGCATCGGGGATTTTTGCTCGCCGTTCATCCGAAAACGGGAGCGCGGCACACAACGGTCGCGTTCGCCTCTCCAGCGAATGTTGCGGGTCAGGCGAACTCACAAGGATACGCAACATTCGTTGATCCGAGCGCGCCCACTGCGGCAAGCGAGATGGCGCCGGACGAGGTGAGTGGGGTGCCGGTCCCGCCGAATGGCAAGGTGACGGCAAGCTTCGCCTCGCGAGATTTTGGCGGCAGGAGTCACACGGCCTTTTATTCTGTCGCTGGTGGCGTTGGAGAGAATGCTCAGTATTACGAGAATACGCTTCCGGCGGCAGGCTGGCGGCGAGCGCCTGGTCCCGGAGAGATGAAAGAAGGGACAGTTCTGACGTTCCAGCGAGGGACGACTGAAGTGCTCCTCATGTTCGTCGATGCCTCCGGTGCCAGCGATCAGAAGAAGACCGTCGTGCTGATAATTTCGCGACCGATGGGAGTCTCGGCATCTGCATGAGGCTTGAAACTCAGACGATTCGATTGCGGAACTCAGGAACGAACGATAGTTGAGGCAAGTCGAGGGTATGCTAACTTTGGCGCGGTCGACGAAGAAGGGCAGGGGTGGAGTCCTCCGTAACGAGCGGGGTCAATCGCTCACGGAATACATCATTTTGGTCCTCTTCGTTGGGATCGTGTGTCTTCCGTTGTCGAGGTGGCTTCCAACAGCCGTTCGGGGCTACCTGAGGCCTATCTATTACACGGTGTCCAAGCCGTTTCCGTAGGATCGAGAGACCGCGAATATCGCGGGTGAGCAGATATCGAGACAGCAGATTTGAAAGTAGTGCGTTCAGAGAGACAGACCAGCAACCCTTTCGGTTGTTCGGAGTGAAAAGAGGAGAAGCATTGTGAACAAGACAACTCAACTCGCGATCGCTGCAATTTTGGGTGCCGGCGCGCTGATTATGAACAAGTGGTATCTCGACCAGCGCATCAGCGAGGTGAGCCCGAAGAACTATATCGAGGTTGCCGTCGCTGCGAGTCAGATCGCCGCGGGCTCGAAGGTCTCGCCACAGCAGGTGAAGATCGCGAAGGTTCCGAAAGGGTATGCACCGCTGAGCGCTGTCAAGAAGGTCGATCTTGAGAGTTTCATCGGTCAGGAGATCGGCGTTGACGTGCCGAAAGGCGACTACATCATGGAGGGGTTCTTCCCTTCAGAAGGTCGGACCTTTGTCGGTAACAAGTTGTCGGACCAGGTCGATAACGATCAGTTCCGGGCGCTGACCCTCCCGGTTGACGAAACAAACTCACTCGCCCGCTCGATCGTTCCTGGCGACCATATCGATCTTCAGTTTACCGTGCAGGTGCCGGGTACTGGGGACAAGGCCTCGTTCCTGTTCCTTCAGGACGTGCCCGTTCTTGCGACTGGT
>JADYYL010000215.1 GCA_020853655.1 Deltaproteobacteria bacterium | reverse complement strand
CTTGCGATAGATCTTCACCTCTTCGGAGAGGCGGAGATTGTAGGGGACCTTAACGACAACGATCCGGTCGAGGATCGCTTCATTCGTGTGGTCGGATTTGAACTTCTGCCACTCTGCTTCGTTCGAGTGCGCGACAATACAGGTGTCCACGTAAATCATTCCGTGGCGCCCCGGTGCAGGAATGTGCTTCTCCTGTGTCGCCGTGATCATTGCGTGGAGGTACTCGGTCTCGTTCTTGAAGACCTCGATGAACTCGACAACGCCGCGATTACCGACGTTGAGCGCCCCCGTCAGATCGAGCACTCGCGGATCGCCTTCGGAGTACATGTCGAGCTTCGAAATATCTTCGGAGCCGATGAGCACGCTGGTGTCTTGGTTGTTCGGATCGACGGGAGGGACGACGCCGATGCCCATCCGTCCCCGTCGAGAAAATTCACGCGTCGCGACCGGCATCTCCTCCCACTTGCCTTTGAACTCGGTCTTGAGGCGATAGCGGCAGACCGGGCAGAGATCGCCCTCGATGGAGACACCCAACATCTTTTCAAACTCGCCGCGGAGATGTCTCGGAATCAAATGCAATGGCTCCTCGTGCATCGGGCAGCCATCGATAGTGTAGATCGGAGCGAGATTCTCAAGCCCACTCTTCAGTCGCTCTACGAGAGAACTTTTCCCAGAACCGACAGGTCCGACGAAGTAGAGCACTTGTCGGCTCTCTTCGCCCTTGAGCGAAGCAGAGTGGAAGTAACGCACCGCCGCAGCCAGCGTATCTTCCATGCCGTAGAACTCTTCCATGAAGAAGTTGAACTGGCGGAGTTTTTTGTTCTTAAAGAGACGTGCGAGGCGTGCATCCTCCTCGGTGTTGATCTCCGTGATCCCTTGATCACGAATCATGTGATACAGCCGCGCGTGCGCGAGCTGTGTGACATCCGGTCTTTTCTTGATCAGCTCGAGGTATTCGAGGAGCGTCCCATGCCATTTGTGCTTCTCGCGGGTCTCGCGGTCGCGGTCGATGATGCTCCGGAAGTCGGCGGATGCGCCGTTCTTCCCTGCACCGTTGTCGCGGAGGGTGGGGGACTGTGTCTCACTGGCCATTGCGGGGACCTCGGTATATAGATTGCGCTCGCACTCTTTCAGCAATCACCCCTCAAATCCCGTGGCACGAGACAACAATGTGCCCCGAGAGACTCGGGGAGAACGCCCGTCGGAAATAAGATGTCCGTACTCGACAGAAGATACAGTAATCCTCTGTGATCCGACAGAATTCGATTTTACGGTGAGGATTCGGCTAGGGAAGCGCATTTTTGCGCCCCGAGATTTGGCCGTTTCTTCGCCGCAAGCTCGGTTCTTGATGAATCCTCTCTGAAGAATGGTGATGAGCAAGATACTTTTCCTCGCTGATGTCGTCGGGAATCCCGGGCGGCGATCCGTCAAAACCGAACTTCCCAAGCTGATCACCGAGCATTCGCCCGACATCGTCATTATCAACGCCGAGAATGCCGCGGGTGGGGTCGGAACGGATCCTTCGACAGCCAGCGAGTTGCTTGCCGGAGGTGGTGACGTGCTCACCGGCGGTAATCACACGTGGAATCGGAAGGAGTTCTGGCCCTACCTCGAAGAGCGGAAGAACGTCGTGCTGCGCCCCGCAAATTTCCCAGATGGCGCTCCCGGTTCCGGCAGCACCATCTTCGAGACCCGGACAGGAAAGCGGATCGGCGTCATCAACTTGATCGCTCGCGTGTTTATGACGGACTCCGTCGAGAGCCCGTTCCATTGTGCGGACCAGTTGTTGCGCGACTGGGAGAACGAAAAGCTCGACGCGATCTTCGTCGATTTTCATGGCGAAGCGACGAGCGAGAAACGAGCGATGGCGGAGTATCTCGACGGTCGGATTAGCGCGCTCGTGGGGACTCACACCCATGTGCAGACCGCCGACGAACAGCTCCTCCCCAGGGGCACCGCATTCCTCTCGGATGCGGGCATGTGTGGGCCTGTCGACAGCGTGATCGGCATGCGCGTTGACGCGGTCGTTCAACGCTTCGTCTCCGGATTGCCTATTCGTTTCGACGTCGCGAAAGGCCAGGGCATGGTGAATGGTTGCGTGATCGTTGTCGATGACGCAACACGCCGTGCAACGAGCATCGTGCGAATCAATCGAAAAGACGAGCCTGAAGCGCAACCGTAGTCGGAGCTTCGTTAGAAACCGATGTTCATGAGTGCTTCTGCCACGTCCGACGCGACGAATGGCTTTTCCAGAAAGTAGTCCGGCGGAAGGTCTGCGTTGAGCTTCGCCGCTTCGTCGCGCTGATGCGCGGAGAGCATGATCACTTTTGATGTGACGCCGGAGTCCCGTATCGACTTCAGCACTTCCGCGCCGGTCATATCTCCCAGCATCATGTCGAGAAAGATCGCGTCGTATGGAGTGTCGGTCTTCAGCGCCTGGAGAGCGCCGGCGCCGTTTTCGGCAAGGTCAACGGTATGACTGGAGCCTCGTAAAATCGCCCCGAGAATGTGTCGCACGACGGGATCGTCGTCGGCAACCAAGATGTTCAATACGTCGCTCACGTCGCTACTCTCCAAAGGTTATGCCCTGCGCGAGTGGAAGCTCGTCGCTCCAGTTTAGCGTGCAGGTTTGACGACGCATGTATGATTTCCAT
>JADYYL010000214.1 GCA_020853655.1 Deltaproteobacteria bacterium | reverse complement strand
TGACCCGGGGGAAATATGCAGCTCGACATGAAAGAAAATCGGTGGGTTGCGATGGCTGGCGTGTTCGCGATCGCCTTTCTGGCATCGTTCTCCTCGACCACCGTCACTCAGCACATGTTGCGAGTGAATCGAGAAGCAAGCATCGAGCGAATCAGTGTTTCCAGCGGAACGGCAATCAAGGCAACACCGCTCAATCACTCGCTGGAATCATCGTCCTTCGTTGAGTGATATTGCCCGCGTCGGTCTGTTCTCAACGCGACCCAACTATGCGGATGAAGATCCGTCCCCCTGCGCAGCCTCGGCGAGATGAAACACTTCCTTGCGGGGATTGTTCTCCGCGATCCGAAGCCGAACCGACTCTCCAAGTCTCGAACGCTGCCCATCGTTGACCGGCTTGCTCGGCACAAAAGAGAATATCGCGGCGATGAGGGCAACCTCCACAAGCGGCCTCGGTCCGTCAACGCGAACGATGACACCTTCAAGCTCTCCAATGGATTCCTGGAGGAGATATTTCTGAAGCCAGTATCGATTCCTCGACCGCTGCACCCCAAATATTTCGTCGATGATTGGCTCCAGTCGTTCGTGCCACTCGGTCATCTGCTCCGGAGTAAACAGCGCTTTCCCAGTTCGAAGAAAATGGGCGACTTGGTGCTGCGCGATAAGATCGGCAGCTCGACGAATCGGTGACGTTGCCTGAACATACGCCTCCAGTCCGAGTCCAAAATGCGGAAGAGGCCGAACGGAAACGACGGACCGCTTCATCAATCCGCGCATAAAAAACTCGCGGGCGGGACCTTCAACGACGCGTTGTGACTCGGCCGCTATGTTGACTTCAGGCGGCTCCTGGCTCCGAAACAGGAGAGCGAGCTGATTCTCTCGAGCGAAGAGCGCCATCGTTTCATTTGCGGAGATCATCATCTCGCCAACGAGCTTCCGCGCCGGAAGGTCATCGGAGCTCTCTTCGATGGTAATCCGCCGATCGGGGCCAACAACGGCATTCAGTTCACGCCGAGCAAACTGCACTGCGCCCCGCTCGAATCGACGGCGCTCAAATGCGGTGGCGACATCCCACAGTCTTTCGAGCAGCCGTTTCACATCAGGTGAATACGGCGAGTCTTCTCCGTACAAGACCTTGTCGACAGAATTATAATCGAGTCGGTGGCGCACGCGAATTCGCGACTGGATCACGTCTCGCGAGACAATTTGGAACTGTTCATCGAGAGTGAGAAAAAACGTGAGTGCGTTCCGATTCTCACCGGCGACCAAGCTCGCAGTACCCGCGGAGACCACCTTCGGGCACATCGGGATCGTATAATCCGGTGCGTAGATCGAGCTGGCCCGTCGCAAGGTCTCCGCGAATAACGGCGAGTCGAGAGCAATAAGCGAGGAGACATCGGCGATATGAATCCCGAGTCGATATCCCCCAGCAACGGGCTCTAACGAGAGGCCGTCATCGATGTCTTCGGTTTGCTCCGAGTCGATCGTCACAATCTCGAGCGCGGTGAGATCTTGGCGAGTCAGTGCCGCCTCGTCCGGGTGCGTTCCAGACTCGAAGTTCTCCGACAGAACCTGCGCCTCTCGAAGTATCTCCTCTCCGAACTCCCGTGGGCGACGTGCACGGATAAGATTCAGATCGGTATCATCGTTGAAATACCCTGCCGCGAGGAGCACCTGGAAGGCGCGCTCCTCGGTGCGACCCTTCCACTCCTTCTTGAGTCGGGTCGAAACGTCCTCCAGGATCGCCAAACCTTCTTTGGAAAGCGGAGCTTGAGACCCCAGCGCGGCGAGATCTTCGAGGAGCCGAATAGTAGGCGGAAAGTCGTGCGGCTGTCCCCGCATTGCGTCGATAATTGCGGTGATGAGCGATTCTCGCTCTCGTCGCTTCTTCTCTTCTGCCTGTGCCTGCACCCGAAGCTCATCGACCGTGGAGGCAGGGCGCGGCTCAAAGCCACTTTTCTTCCGCTTGAAGTATGGCTGCTCCGTGAGCAGTACTCGGCGCGTGACGAGATACTCGATTGTTCCCAGTCCAGGATAGAGCACCTCGCCGATCTCCTCGACCGAGTACTCTCGAGTTTCCTGACTGAGCAGCTCCCAGACGTCGTCGAGTCGGAGACCTTCGACTCGAATCGCAGCCTCCGCAGACAGAGCCTTCAAAAATTCCGTCCGGGCTTCCTTCGTTGCGCGTTCCTTCGGCATTGTTCCGGGAACGAGATGAATACGGTCTGGAGCAAGCTCGAGCTCCTGTCCGGATTCATTGAGCAGCGACCATTTTGATTTCCGCTCCTGCACCGCGACCGCTAAAATCGGACGGCCGTGCTGCTCGTATTCGACTATGCGACCTGGTTCTATTCGGGAATCCCTCAGGACAGGTTTCGCTCCGGGATTGGGGAGGACTCGCAAAAGACACCTATGGGAATGGGACGGTGGCTGCCAGCAACCGCGCCGCTTGAGAGCGTCGCGGAAGATGATTCGGCGCCGTACTACTGTTTTTTAATCTTGCCCGAACTGAACGGATCAGGAAGTGGATCGTCTTCTCCGTCCACACCGTCCTGCATGTCCTCCGTGTTCTTCAACATCTGTTGAACACGGTACTTACCGGTCTGCGTCGGTCCGAGTTCGTCGGCACGGGGTGCAGTCAGGTGAATATTTCGATCCCCATCTGAACCCTTCCCTTTGCGAGCCCGTTCAAAAACGAGCGCCGCGGCGAGGAGTAATGCAAAAAAGAGGACAATGACAACAATACTCATATACTTCCTCTAGCAGGG
>JADYYL010000213.1 GCA_020853655.1 Deltaproteobacteria bacterium | reverse complement strand
CCGGTTCTCGAAGCGACTCCCTCGGAATGCGAAGAAATACGTGCGCTCCCCGCGCTCGAGTCTGCGCTTGCTGCGGCACTGAAGAAGCAGGCACTCGAGAAACTGACGACCGATACCGTTTCGAACGCGAGTTGGATCGTGCAGGCCGCAGAGCGAGTGCTCATCCCTGGCAGCGAACCGCTGAAGGAGATTCGCAAGCTGTTCGAAGTTGCGGAAGCTGCCGATCACCACTCGGCAAGTGGCGATCATCGCGCGCTGAGGTTGGTGATTGAGAAAGAGGAGAGTTCTGCTGCTCGGGCAATTCTCCTCTCGCGGTCTGTCCGCTTATTGCATCGCGTGGCCCAGGCTTCGCTCGACGGGGGAGACGCGACCGAATCGATCCTGCTCCTCGCCGAGATTCCTCCCGAGACCCGCACCGACGTGACTCGCAAGCTTGCCGCGGACGCCCTCGTGAAGCTGCAGGGGGGTGTCGCTCCTCTGCTCGCGCTGGAATCTTCAAAGGTGTTGGAGCTTGCGATCTGGGTTGAGGAAAGCGATGCCGGCGTGAAGGAGATCCTCGTCGGGCTCTTCGCGAATCGCGCGCTTGAGGCTGTGCGGAAGAACGATGGCGCGGAAGCATCCCGCGCTTTCGTCGAAGTCGTCAAACGAAGGCCAGACCCAAACGACCTGAACGACGAACTCCGCTTTCAGTTTGCCATGGGTGCGGACGGTGGAAGCGCCCGGGCATTCTCGCTCGGCCGCGTGGAGGAGTTGAAACGCACCGGCGCGCTAACGCTCTCCCGAAAGTTTCGGCTATTGACCCAAGGATACTTCGGTTGGTTCGTCCCGCTCCTCTTCATCGTTTCATTTTGCACGCTCATCGTCAGCCTTTCCTTACTCGCCACTCGGCGAGTCTCAGGATCCTTTCGGGTCCCGATTCCGAGTCTCTCTGGAATTCGGTCGAAGTTGAATTCTCGAGCGTCAAAGCGGAACGATCCCGGATATCTCGCGCCGACGGAGAAGAGCGACGAATACAGCGAACTGCTCTCGTACTTCGGCCTCGAAGACTCTTCGTCTGAGGCTCAGATCAAGAAGGCCTACCGATCGGCGATCAAAGCTTATCATCCGGACCACTTCACCTCTGGGACACCGGAATCCGAGGCCGCCGCCGATAAGTTTCGCCGGATGCAAGACGCTTACGACCGAATCATGCAGATACGAAGCAGTTGGTTCGGCGGTCGTTACGACCGAGGGTAGTCTCAACGCTCTAGGGAACCTCTGAATAAGTCCCCATCCGGGGGCCTTATTCAGCCGCTCCAATCACGACGTGCGCTCGAGCGGCGCACATCGTGAGTCGCTTCGCGGACTTCCACTTTCGTTTCAGTCCGCGGAAAACGCCTTCCAAGGCGTTTTAGGGAAGCTCTGATACTTAATCAGAGCTTCCCTAGGCCCCTTCGCGCAGATCAACGAGGCCGCTCGCTGCGATTGAAGCGCGGACTGGCGCTGGGATGCAGGACACGCAAGTCGGCGGCGGACTGTCCGCCTCGTGCCAGGATTCTCCGTAGTGTCGAACGATCGAGCCCAAGCGCTTTCGCCGCAAGCGCTTGGTTCCCCGCGTGTCGTCGTAACGACTCCTCAATGGTGTCTAACTCAAACTGGCGAACCCTCTCGCGAAACGTTGCGGGAAGATGCGATCCGCTCGCTCGCGCATGACGAAATGTGAAGTGGCGCTCGTCGACGTAGCGCGCCCCTTCGAAGCGAGCGCGGAACACGGCTCCTTCGACGACACCTTGGAGCTCTCGAACATTTCCCGGCCATTGATACTGCAGCATGGCGGCCTCTGCTCCGGGAGTGAAGCCTTGGACTTGGAACTTCTCACGGGTCGCGATCACGCGAAGGAATTCGTTCGCCAGGATTCGAATGTCGCCCTTTCGTTCTCGCAGAGGTGGGATTGTGATGATGCAGTGCGCGATGCGGTGAAAGAAGTCTTCTCGAAGACGAGATTCTGACAGGAGCTGCGGGAGCGGGCGGTTCGTCGCGGTGATCAGCCGAAACTCAGAGTGCCGCTCTTTGTTCGATCCGACTCTTCGGAATCGTCGCTCTTGAAGCGTATGAAGCAGTGCGATCTGAATGTGCGTGGAGAGTTCATCCACTTCGTCGATGAAGAGCGTGCCTCGATGAGCATCCTCGAGAAGCCCGCGTCGCTCTGCGCTCGCGCCCGTAAACGCGCCGCGTTCGTGCCCAAAGAGTTCGCTCAACGCGAGATCGAAGGTTCCGAACGTCGGCTGAAATCGAATGAAGGGTGCTCCTCCATTGGAGGAGAGTGTGTGGATGGCATGAGCGAGCACCCCCTTGCCGGTTCCGGTCTCACCTGCGAGTAGGACAGGTTGCGCTGTGGAACTCGCGAAATGGAGCTGTTCGATAACGTTGCTCATCGGGCCAGAGGGATCGCAGATGAGCCCCACCGGTGCGCTGGTCGGCCCACCGTTGCGTTCGATATGCGAGCGATGGATTCGGGCGCATCGAGCGCCGTCTTCGATTAAGGCGAGCAGGTGCGAGGCGTCGACTGGCTTTTCGAGGAAACTCGCAGCACCGATACGCAGCGCGGTCACTCCGTAGTCACGGGCGCGGGCGCCAGTAAGCACGAGCACTCGCAGAGAAGCGTCGAGAGCGAGCAGTGACTCGAGTAATGCGAGCCCACCGGCCGGCCCGGCCTCCTGATCAAGTGTGAGGTCGAGCACGACGACCTCCGGGCGGAGTTTTGCGGCGAGCGCCAACGCTTGAGTCGCGTTCTCCGCTGGCGTGATGATCAGATCGCTGCCGAGCGCGTCGAGGGCGCGCGTGATGCTGGTTCGAAAGGTGCTCTCGTCATCAACGAGGAGGACGGATGGAATCGCCGTGGATGAAAGTGGTGTGGACATGAATTGATGACACCACTCGTGGCACACGAAGTCGAGACGCGTACGCATCTCGAAAGCGGAGCGTACGCTTTATCGAAGTGGATCGGGAACGTGAGTTGGCAGCGGAAGGCGCCGCCGCCCGTGTCGCTATGCTCGAATCTTATTCAGTCCGTCGAGCGCCGCGACCTTGTAGCATTCCGTTAGGGTCGGATAATTGAAGACGGTGCTGACGAGATAGTCGAGCCCGCCCTTGAGCGAGAGAACCGACTGACCGACGTGGACGATCTCACAGGCCCCCTCACCAATGATGTGGACCCCAAGGAGTTGCCGCGTCTCGCGGTGGAAAAGGATCTTCAACATCCCGAGTTCATCTCCGATGAGATGTCCGCGCGCGATCTCTTTATATCGAGCGACGCCGGTCTCGTAGGGGATCTGCTTCTGTGTCAGGGAGTCTTCCGTTTCACCGACGAGTGAAATCTCCGGGATGGTCCAAATTCCATACGGAAGCGGGCCGGGGAGCGCGACGTCGGGAATGCCAAACGCATGAGAGGCCGCGATTCTGCCTTGGCTCATGCCGGTCGATGCGAGAGCAGGGAAGCCGATCACGTCGCCGACGGCGTAAATGTGAGGGACCTCGGTCTGATACTGCTCGTTGACCTTCAGGCGACCATACTTGTCGGCCTTCAGCCCCACGAGTTCGAGATTCAGCGAATCAACAGCGCCTTGCCGTCCGGCGGAGACGAGCACCGCCTCGCTGACGATCTTCTTTCCGCTCTTGAGATGCGTTTCCACCTGACCGTCTTCGCGACGCGAGACGTTGGACACCTCTTCGCCTAAGCGGAGGGTGATATCGAGATTGCGCAGGTGGTATTGCAAAGCCTCGACGACTTCGCGGTCAACGAACGAGAGGAGTTCCTTTCGCTGCTCGACCAAAGTGACTTCGACGCCGAGAACCGCAAACATCGAGGCGTACTCGACGCCGATCACCCCGCCGCCGACAACAACGATGTTTCGCGGGAGTTCCTTCATCGTCAGGATGTCGTCAGAGTCGAGGACCTTGTCCCCGTCGACTTCGAATCCGGGCGGATGATGAGGGCGGGTGCCGACAGCGATGACAATATGGTCCGCTGTTTTGGTCGAGACGAAGTTGCGCCCCTCGATCACGACGGTGTGCGGATCTGCGAAGCTGGCTCGGCCGCGGATGATCTCAACCTTGTTCCGAGAAAGCTGATCTTCGATGACGTGGTTCTCGTGACGAACGATGCTGCCGATTCGAAACGTGAGATCGCTCATCGTGATCCGCGACTTCACTCGATACGCGGGGCCGTAGATTGAGCGCTCGCGGAAACCCGTCAGGTAGAGAACGGCTTCGCGAAAGGACTTGCTGGGGATCGTTCCGGTATTGGACGACACGCCACCAAGGGAGTCCGCCGGCTCAACGATGGCGACCCGTTTCTTCAGTTTCGCGGATTGGATGGCCGCCTTCTGTCCCGAAGGGCCACTCCCAAGCACGATAACGTCATAGTGATTTTCGTCGTAACGCGAGCTTGTAGGCGGTGTCATAGTTGCTTAGAAAAAGAACGTGCTCAGTTCATCTCACACCTTAGGATGCAAGGGGAGACACAGAGTCCCGGATTTCTTCGGCGATCCGCGGAGCCGTCCGATGTTTTGGCAGTGCGAATCCGCAACCGCAAGACCCCAACCTGAAGTCCTCGTTTTTCAAGTTCTCGGTGCCGCGGGTGGACGTACTTGCCTTGAGGAGCTCTCATTCTTAATCAGAGCTTTCCTAAAACGCTCTCGAAGGCGTTTTTCGCGGAGTTTGAATCGCATTCCCGTTTGTTGCGGAGAGCTATTTGTTATCCCGCAACCAAATGTAGAGATCTGAGACGGGAAATGCGGGATCGGCGGTTCGCAATCCGAACGAAGAGCCGGCTGGCTCGCGCGAATTGAGCTGATACCAATAAAACCTCTCGATTCCGTCGACGTTATCGGTCAGAAAGGGCCACACGGTCTCCGCGTAGGCGAGGTGTTGATTGATCCCCTCCTTACCGGATTCCGTGATCCAGATTGGAACAGAGAGTGAATTCAAGAACTCCGCAACGCCGCCGCCTCGGACCACGTTCTCGAATTGTTCACTATAATAATGCACGTTCCAGACGTCGACCAGAGATTCTGCGCCGAGATCTTGCAGTCTTTCATTGTAGTTTTTAGCGGCGGGAAAGCTCTGTGCGATGGCACTCGTCGCAGCGTTGAGCACGAGACGGGTCGGGTCCGTTGTTCGAATGACCGGGGCGCCGAGCGAGAGGAGTTCAAAATACTTAGCCGGGTCGACGAGCTCGAGAGCCGCGTCTGTCGGAACCGTCACCAGATCCGGCTCGTTCCACACCTCCCACCCGATGACGCCGCGACGGCCGGCGTAGCGCGCGACGGTGGGCTTCAGCCAACGCTCGACCCACGTCTTGCGGGGATTCCCGTCAATCCAGTTCGCGGAGTTCCCCATCCACGCGGGCGTGTGGGCAAGCACGATGACGACGTCCATTCCGGCCGGAATGGCATCGATGATGTCGTCATAGAACGAGTAATTTCGCGAAGCGCCGGGTGAGGCCTGCACGCCATCAGACCAAGCAAAGAGAACTCGCACGTGGCGGAGGCCGAGCGTGTTACGAATCTCGGCAAACTGCTGCTCGATCGAACCAAACTCTGGATTCACGAAAAAATTATTCACGCCAACGATATCGCGATTGATGGTCTTTCGCTGCGGCGGATCGACCGCGAGATCGAGCAGATCCTTCGACGAAGAATTACATGCGCTGATGCCACTGAGGACAAGCGAGCACGCGAGAAAAAGGAAAGCACGAATCTTCATGGGAACCTCCAAAACAGTTCGTCGAAAAGCCTCAGCGTGGCAAGTGAAGTGGCCGCCATCCTCGCCTGACTTGCTATCCGTTCGCAAGCATCACGCGGCGGGAACATGAGCGGCGATATACCGCGTGATTGGGGAAACGGCGTTATCGCCCGTTCTGTTTGAGCAGCGTTCGAACGGCCTCGAGCGTGTCGGATTTTTCGGCGCTTGCGATTGTCGCGCATGCGGCTGCGAGCAAAGCGCCTTCGACGGTGCCCTCCAACGAGGTCGAGCTGAGTCTCCCAAGCGCAGAGATGGAAACCGAGCGTTCCGCGAGAACGATCGAAAACTGCGCGACGACGAGCGGGGCAAATCCGAGGAGCGCACCAAACGACCTCCGTTCGAAGAAGTCGATCCGAAGCTCAAGGTTTGTGATGCGAAGCGGGATCGCCCGGCAGAGTCCCGCGACTGTCATCGTATTCGCGAGGGGGGCAAGTGGTCCGGATACGAAATACTGCGGGCGGTGCAGAATGTTCCCACGATCGAAACGGGTGAAGTTTGTTCGCACGTCGTAGGAGAAGGTTTGGTCGAAAGTCCCTTCTTCGTGTTCCGCGTCCGCGCTTTCAACAGCGGCCGGGACGAGCACGTTTCCTCGCGCGTGGAAGAAGACCTCCTCCGCGTTCCTTTCCAAGCTCGGTGTCCCTCGAAAGTTGAACAGCTCTTCCTCCGTCGAGCGGTTTCGCAACGGGAAAGCGACGGCCTCGGGAAAAACCGGAGAGGCCAACATCTCGTCGAAGAAAGGACCGACGAGCAACGGAGATTCCGTCGTCGCGGTCAGTGTCACCCCCAGGGAGACTCGCGGCGGCAAACCCAAGAGTCGGTCGAGTCCGCTCGACGGGATTTTTCGAAATTGGAGGGAAAGGTCTGATGCCATGGGACTCCGGTTCTCGTGGGAGAGGGTTCAGCGGTGGGGATCCCGGCCGAGAACGCGGCTCTCATGGACTCGATATTGATCGACTCAACCCGAAGTCCGTCCCTTCACCGGGAGGAGCACCGTTCCTGTGCTCAAATGCCAGCGGAGAGTTTTTCGCAACCCTGCTAGACGGCGTTCCCGGGTCGGGCAGAAACCTGCGGATCTACCCGAATCTCAGCACGCGCCCGGCTGGTCTCGACAACCGCTTGGAGAATCCGCGACCCGGCGAGCTCTGCTTCTTCTGCGGCAATCTTCGCCCGCTCCGCCTTAAACTGCGCCATGTCTGCGGGTTCAATCCCAGAAAGTTGAACGACATAGTACGAGTCGCCAGCTTTCGTGACCTTGGGCGCAAGTGGGGCATCAAGCGTCAACGCAAATGCCGCGTCGATCTCTTCTGGTGTCGTCAGAAACGGAGCTTTGGCCTCAGCGTGAGTGACATACGACGTTTCCTGCGAGGCGATACCAAAAGTTCGCCCGGCGATGAGGGTCGAATCGACCGGGTTCTCCGACTCCTTCGCGGCCTTCAGGATCGCATCGGCGTGCTCCCGGGCGAGACGCTGTGTTTCCTCGGCGACGTAGTCTGCAAGAACTTTCTCCTTTGCCGCGGCGAGTTCGGGAATTGACGGAGCTTTCACCTCGGTGATCTGCAAGATGAACGACTCGTTGTCGACGTTGATCTGTTCGCGGTCACCCGGCTGTAACTTCAAGGCGCGTTCAACCACCTGCATCGGAACAGTCGGATCCACGGTAGTGAGATTCACGAATGAAGGGCTCTCGGTATACTGAAGCCCGCTCTTCTCTGCGAACGTCTTGAGATCTCCCGAGTCCCCTTGAAACCGGCGAAACGCGTCATCGGCGGAAGCCGAAAGGTAGATCGGGGCTTGCTCGGAACGGAAGATTCGCTCGATGTCGGTGCGAATTTCCTCGAGCGTCTTCTGGCGCGCTTCCTTCACTTCTGGAGCGTAGAGGATGGAGAGCTTGTCGCCGGCGTCGACCACTTCTGAGGTTTCGCCCGCGTTCAGTGCGTCAGCTTGCGAGCGAATCGTCTCCGGCAGCGCTTCGATCTCCAACGTTCCGAACTCCTTGCGTTCTGCGCGAGCCGCCGGGTCTTTCACAAAATCTGCGGCAACTTTTTCGAAACTCTCGCCGCCTCGAAGTCGCTCGACCGCCGCTTTCGCCTTCTCCTTCAGCGCGTCATTCGGATCTATCACGCTCTGCTGAGATTCCGCGGTCTCTGCTTTCTTGTCGAGGACAGCCGCCAATGCCGCGTCGGCCTTCTTCTCGGCATCGTCTTTTTTCTCGAGAAGGAAGGAGAGCGACTCGAGCTTGAGCGTCTTTCGCTCGATGAACTCTTCGCGGTGATCATTGTATGTGGCAACGAGATCCTCCTCGTTGACCTCGACGTTCGGAGCGAACTGATCCGGCGAGAACCGGACATAAGAGAAGCTGACCTCCGCGGGCCGTTCGTATTTCTCTTTATTGCGATCGTAATATTCGGCGACTTTCGCGTCGCTTCTGTCGACCTTACTCTCGAACTCGTTCTGTCGAACCTGCAAGAAGCGGAACTTATGCTTCTGTTTCTCTCGGGAGTAGGAAGCCTCAAGCTCTTGAGGCGAGAGGAATGCGAGTCCCGCGAACGTATTGAGCAATTGTTGGCGCACGAGCTCTTGGCGAGACGCTTGCTCAATGGCGGCCTCGGACATTCCGGAAAGCTGCTGGAACTCCTGCCATTTCGCGAACGTAAAGCCGCCGGCAAAGAACGGGTGCGTTTGTATACGCGATTCGATCTGTCGCTGACTCACTCCGAGACCAAGCTGTGAAACGATCCGATCGACGAGGTAGTCGTTGATCAAGGAATCGGTGGTCTGCTGTTCGAGGTTGATCATCTGCTTGAATGTCTCGAAGTTCTCGCCGAACTGGTTTCGATACATTCGAGTGAGTTCCTCGTGATGCTGGTAATACTGCTGGAACGTGATCTCGTGATCGTCGATGTGAATCGCGACGGGGGACTGGTTGGCTCCGTAATTGTAGGTGTCCAATCCGAAACTCGCGATCAAGACGGTGGCAAAGCCAATCAGCAGAAACGACATGACGGATTTCTGCTTGCTGCGCAGGAGCTCAAAAAACATAGCGAATATCCCATTCTCGCGAGTTGCGGTGGTATCGACGACGTCGGGCTCGAACCGACCCGTGGGGGCCCATTCAAGGCGGTGTGGGCGCGACTTCGCGCGCCCCTTTCGGACGAACACACTACCGTGATTTAGGCATTTCCCAAAAGGGTCAGACCCCCTCGGAGAGGAGCCTCACAAGGTTGGTAAAAACCCTGTGGAGCCAGCGAAGCACCCGAAACACCGTGCTCAAAAGTGGCTAGATGCGATTTTAGGCGACCGCAAGGTCGCGCATAGTGAAAAAGTCGTCCGGGAGAGGAGCTTTTCGCAGCACCGCTCGAAGGTTGGGGCGGCGGTGGCCTCTCGCGCCTTGGTCAAGGGCAGAGCGGTCTCACACGGCAGGGATTTTGACGACGTCGGCACCGCATGTCATGTGAGGGCGACAACAACTGAAACCTCCTCAAAGAAGAGCACGCGCTCGATGTCCGAACTCGACACTCAGTTCAGCCCGCTTTTTCTCAAGCTCCCTCCCGAGCGGATCGGCGAACTCAAGTTCATCCTCGAAAGCTATGATGGTCTCGGCATCATCCGGACGTTAAACCGAAAAACGGGAAGCGTTGTGATCTTGGCGCTGCGCGACACCCGCGCGAGCGTCGACGGTCTGATCGAAAGTCTCAGCGAAGAGATGTCGATCCGGGTGGTCCCTCCACCTGAGGGGGCTACCGAAGATTGGCTCGTGACGAGTCTTGCCGCGAACTCAGAGGAAGGATAGCGGTCGAGAATTTCGGCCGTCAGGCCGCACCCCCACGTTGGGCCTGAACACTGGCGAGGCAGTCATCGACGGCGCCCAGCACCTCGTCGAGACCACAGGGCTTCTCGAGGATTTTGAACACTCGGACCCCACCGGTCTCCTCTCTCAGTTCGCTCGCGCCGAGGCCGGTGATCAGGAGCACGCCCAGGTCCGGGAAAACGCGCTGGAGCTCACGCGCAACATCTGCTCCCGTCTGCTCGCTCTTGAGCATCCAATCGCTGATCAAAACTTCGGGTTCGAAATCGTTGCCGACCCGAATCGCTTCGTCAGCACGCGCGGCGAGTCGTACTTCGTGACCTCCTCTCGTCAACGCGGTGCTGAGGACGCGGGCAGAGAGAAGCTCGTCTTCGACAATGAGTACGCGTGCCATAATTCCCCTCTTTCGATCTGCGTTCGACTCCCAGCCCATGGGAGTGCGTTCGAGCGCGCTTTCTTGGATAAGTTACACACGAACGCGATCACGATACTGTGATTTTTTTTGGGGGGGGCGTAGCGCGCTCGGAGCGCTTCCGCTTTGAGAGATCGTGCTCGGCGCCGTGTGAGTTGATCGCGGTCATTCCGCGGGGCTGGTTCGTTTCGAGAAAGGCTTGTCTGCCGGAAACCTGTGCTTGGTTCCCGGCAAAAACGTATGTCGCGTCACGCGGTCACCGAGAGGCGATCACGCCTTCAGTTTGCGCTCGAGTAGTTCATTGACGATCTGCGGATTCGCTTTCCCATCGCTTGCTTTCATGACCTGTCCGACGAAGTAACCAAACATTTTGGTTTTGCCGTCGCGGTACGCCTGAAGTTGGGCAGCGCTCTGCGAGAGTATCGAGTCAACGAGCGCCTCGAGCTCTGCAGGGTCTGATATCTGCTTCAGCCCCTGCGCTTCGATGATATCTCGGGGAGATGAGCCGGTGGAGAACATCTCGTCGAAAATGGCTTTTGCCATCTTGCCAGAGATCGTCTTGTTGTCGACCAGGAGTATCAGCGATGCGAGATTCTCCGGGCTAATCGGATTGCTCGACATCGCCATGCTCTCTTTGTTCAACCGGCCAAAGAGTTCCGTTGTAATCCAGTTCGCGATCGCAATCGGATTATTATGGAAGGCGACCGCCTCGTCGTAGTAGCGCGCGACGGCTTTCTCTTCCGCGAGGATCTCGCAGTAATACGGGTCGAGTTCGTAGCTCTTCCGGAAACGTTCGTAGACCTGCGCAGGAAGCTCGGGAAGGGAACTCTTCGTCCTCGCGATCCAGTCGTCGTCCACGACCAGGGGAAGGAGATCCGGGTCTGGGAAGTAGCGATAGTCCTCTGCGTGTTCTTTGGAGCGCATCGGAAGCGTGGTGCAAGCCGCTTCGTCCCACAGTCGCGTCTCTTGAACGATCGGTGTGCCTTCGCGAACGGCCGCGATCTGGCGCTCGATTTCGTATTCGAGAGCCCGTTCGACGAAGCGGAATGAGTTGAGGTTCTTGACCTCGACCTTTGTTCCGAGCTTTGTCTCGCCACGGCGGCGGATGGAGACGTTGGCATCACAGCGGAGGCTGCCCTCCTCCATGTTTCCGTCGCAGATGTCGAGATACAGAAGAACCTGTCGAAGCTGTCGCATGTAGGCGCCTGCTTCCTCGGGAGAACGCATGTCCGGCTCAGAAACGATCTCGAGCAGCGGCACACCCGCGCGATTCAAGTCGACGAGGGAATACGGCTCATCCGACAGGTGCGTGTTCTTTCCGGCGTCTTCTTCGAGGTGGATCCGCGTGATGCCGATCTTCTTCGTGCCATCCTTGATACGAACAACCAACGAACCATTCAGGCAGATCGGCTTGTCGTATTGCGAGATCTGATAACCCTTCGGTAGGTCAGGATAGAGATAGTGCTTCCGCGCAAAAATGCTCGTCCGCTCAATGCTGCATTGCAATGCCAGTCCGAGGCGAATGGCGAAATCGACTGATCGCTTGTTCAGCACCGGCAAGCTGCCTGGAAGGCCAAGGGTGACCGGATCAGTCAACGTATTCGCCGTCTTCCCGGAGACGGTCGATGATCGCGCGAAGATCTTACTATCCGTCAGAAGCTGTGCGTGCACTTCAAGGCCGATGACGACTTCAAACTCGCTTGTGGAATCGGCGCTCATGAACAGTTTCTCCGAGTATCAAAGTTTCCGGCGTGTTCGAGTGCTTGAGACACGCGCAGCAAGGTCGACTCCGTGAACGGTGCTCCCAGCAATTGTAGCCCGATGGGGAGGCCGTTGCGGTCGAGAGTCGTCGGCACTGACATGCCGGGTAGACCGGCGAGGCTTGCCGGGATGGTAAAGACGTCTGCGAGATACATCGCCAGCGGTGATTGCGCCTTTTCGCCGATCTTGAATGCCGTCGTCGGAGAGACCGGCGCGGCGATCACGTCGCAGTGATTGTTAAACGCCGCCTTGAAATCGTCGATAATGAGCGTGCGGACCTCTTGCGCCTTTCGATAGTAGGCGTCGTAGTAGCCCGCCGAAAGCACATACGTGCCGATCATGATCCGGCGTTTTACTTCGCGACCAAATCCTTCTGCGCGGGTCTTCGAATACAGTTCCGAGAGCGTCTTCGCGTTCGGCGAACGATACCCATAGCGAACACCGTCGTAGCGGGAAAGATTCGACGAGGCTTCTGCAGGCGCGATGATGTAGTAGACCTCGAGGGCATGCTCCGTGTGTGGAAGCGAAATATCCACGAGCTTCGCGCCGAGTTTCTCGAGGGTCTTGAGGCTCTCCTGGGTAGCGGCCTGAACGTCAGGCTCGTTCCCGTCGATGAAATATTCCTTCGGAACGCCGACGCGAATCCCCTCGAGCGATTTGCCCTCCCATTTTCGGAGCTCTTCGCGGAACGCGGGAACCTCGCGCTTCATCGAGGTCGAATCGTTTGAGTCATAGCCACAGATCGCGTCGAGCGCGTAGGCCAGGTCGACCGTCGAGCGGGCGAAGGGGCCAACTTGATCGAGGCTCGATGCAAACGCGATGACACCGTATCGGCTCACGCGACCGTAGGTGGGCTTCATCCCGAACACGCCCGTCAACGACGCAGGCTGACGGATAGAACCCCCGGTGTCCGTTCCCAGTGACAGTGGGGCCTGGCCGAGAGCAACGGCAACTACCGATCCCCCGCTTGACCCACCGGGAACGCGCGAGGGGTCCCAAGGGTTTCGAACGGGTCCGAACGCAGAGTTTTCGTTGGACGATCCCATCGCGAATTCGTCCTGGTTCGTCTTTCCGAGAATGATCGAGTCTCGCTCTTTCAGCTTCGCAACCGGCGTTGCGTCGTACGGAGGGATGAAGCCTTTGAGGATCTTCGACGCAGCTGTCGTCTCGACACCGTCAGTCAACAACATGTCCTTGATGGCGATCGGAATGCCGCAAAGAGCAGGCGATTGGCTGCCTTCCTTTCGTATTCGCTCGTCTGCAACGCGCGCCTGTTCTCGCGCCTTGTCGGCGCAGATCGTGAGGAACGAGTTGAATTGCTCGTTCGTTGCGTCGATGCGTTTCAAGTGCGCGTCGGTTAGATCGAGCGCTGTGAATGCGCCCGTCAAAAGGCCGGTGCGCATCTCGTCTACGGAAAGTCGTGTCAGCTCACTCATCGAAAAAGTTCCCGAAGCAGAAAGGGGAAAGGTTGGGCAGAGAGCGAGCTCTCATGCTCACGAATGTCATCAAGTCTTTGAACGACGTTTGCATCAGATAATCCGCGGGACCCGGAAGCAACATGCCCTGAAGTCCGGAGCGTTCATTTCGATCTTCTCGAGCGGGATCGAATCGCGAATGATGTCATCTCGAAACGCATTGATTTCGCCATGGACATGCAACGTCGGAACAACACCGAGCGAAGAGACTTTCTGGAGTCGCTCCACATGATTGAGGATTTCGTTAATCTCTCCCTGCATACGGGGGAGATCTTCCTCCGAGAGTTCAAGCTGGGCGAGTCGCGCGACGTGGAGAACTTCTTTGTCAGTCAGTGTCATGGTTCGTCAGAGTTTTGGCTTACCGTTTCGGCGCACCGGTATTCACATCGGGGGCGCTGTCCGCCGCAAGACGATTCTTTTCGTTCGCGTTTCGGATCTCGCTCGCTTGCGATGTGTCTGCACAGATAAAGGGGAAACTTGTAGTAAAAACGGCAAGGTGTGTAAAGAATACGGAGAGAAGGTCGGTAACTCGCCGGCCTTTTTCATTCAGGAGCCGGGCCCGTTCAAGTGCCAGGCCCGTTCAGGAAGCACAGAGCGCCATCGACGAGACCGGCGAGCCAGTAGAGACGTTATGCACGAGCCCCGGAGAACAATTTTCGTCGCCGGTGTCGACGAAGCCGGTCGCGGTCCGCTGGCGGGCCCAGTCACCGCAGCGACCGTCGTCTTTCGCGACGGGTTCAAACACCGCGAGATCAACGATTCCAAGAAACTCTCCGAGCATGTCCGATCCTCTTTGTATGAAGAGATCGTGAAGAACGCGTTGGCCTACTCTGTGGTGTCAGTGGGGGCGAGGCGAATCGAGCAACTGAACATTCG
Source organism: Deltaproteobacteria bacterium (assembly GCA_020853655.1). Lineage (GTDB taxonomy): Bacteria > Bdellovibrionota_C > UBA2361 > SZUA-149 > JADYYL01 > JADYYL01. The sequence goes on along the minus strand of JADYYL010000213.1, from coordinate 3,238 downwards.
CAACGCCACCGAACTCGCGATGCGACTCTCGTCCGAGCGCGTGAGCCGTCAGCTTGAGAAACTCTTCCCAGAGGCCGCGCTCCGACTCCTCCTGCTGATCGACGGGAACATGCGGATCCGAACCAAACACCGCCAGGAGACGATAATCAAAGGAGACGCCAAGTTGCAGCTCATCGGTGCGGCATCCATCCTCGCGAAAGTCACGCGCGACCGACTGATGGAGGAGATTGCAGGGCGATATGCTGCGTATCGTTTCGAAGTACATAAAGGCTATCCGACGCCAGACCACCGAAAGACCGTCTCGGAGATCGGCCCGTGCTCCGTCCACCGGAGAACTTTTGCTGGGGTGCGCGAGTATTGTGGGGTGGCGATTGAGCAACGCGTTTCTCGCTCGTCGGCTTCGACGTTCGTTGCCCGAGAGTCCTCAACCGCCCGAGAGTCCTCCATCGTCGAAGACGAAGGGGGCACCGCCCAATCTGGCGGTTCAATTTCGTAAAGCATCCCGGACCAGATCTCTCCAGAATGTGCCGAATCCGTTTCGCCGCATGCACTCGTCTGGGGTCTGTCGATCTGCGTGTTCACCTGCTCGTCGCGAGCGCCGAAGTTCGCTCAACCACATACAAACCGGGCGTCTCGGCGAATATCTTGCTGAGCGATATCTGCGAAAGGTGGGGATGCGGATCGTGGCCCGGAATGTTCGTCTGAAGAACGGAGAACTCGATCTCATCACGACGGATGGAAGGCAGATCGTGTTTGTCGAAGTGAAGACCCGGATTGTGTCAGGAGATTCGTCTGCGGATCGCGGAATCGATCCTTTACTCAATGTGTCGACGGAGAAAAGTGCTCGATTGCATCGGTTGTCACGTGCGTATCTGCAGATACATTTCGGCGAGCAACATCCACCGTATAGAATCGATCTCGTCGCGGTCGAACTGAACCCGAGATCTCTCGAGTATTCCACCCTTCGTCACCTCCGCGGCGAGGGATGATTCTCTCTGGCAATTGATCACGCTCAGGCAGGAGCCGATCCCGATGTTGAAGCGATCGTTCTATTATAAAGCTGTCGCTCGAGAATCGTTTTATTCGCACCTGAAAAATTGGTGCGATGGATGACACAGATTTTACAAACACGTCGTGAGAATCGTGTTAGAGATAGTGTGCACGCGGGATACCGGCGCGAAGCCAGATAGCAGCACTGCTCGAATCGTTTTGTTGAGTGACTGCAGATGAGGAAATTCCTCAGTTTGGTAGAGCGACATTAACCGAATTGCTCTTGACCCGAGACGAACGAGAGTGTTCGCCTCGCCCGTTCACCGACCCCGTTTTTTTTTCGGGGCTTTTTATTCGGTGAACGACGAGACGCTCACGTATCAGAGACTCGGGCGGCATATGAGCGGATAAAATTGCGCCGATATCATATCGGCCTTGCGATCTGGTGAAGGCATCGCGCCTTCCGTCAGTTTGCGCCGGTGTCCCGTTTAATATCTAGCTTCTGATTTCTAACCCCTGATTTCTAAATCTGCTCAGCCTTCTTTGCTCAGTCTTCTTTGCTCAGCCTTCTCGACTTTCCACATCTCATTGCCGTGCTCGACTCCCATGACAGCAGGAGCGCTGCACATGAAAAGTGGCTCCTCGGAGTTTCACTTGGGTGGAGTTTCGCTTGGGTTGAAGTCCGCGCCGAAGGCCTTCCGCTCTAGCGCGGCTGTGACAAAGTTGCTCCCCAGGTGATCGTTTAAAATGCGCGACCTTCTGGTCGCGTACAATCGCATCCAGCCGTTCTCTCGCTGGGCTCTGACACAACCCCGCTAGGGGGTGGGGTCGGTCGCTTCCTCTGTCGGCCCCGCTAAGTAATCGAGTACGGGCCCCCAAAGTGGCTCTGTGAAGCTGAAGATCACAAAGAGCACGACAAGGATGGAGCCCCACTTCATCGTTTCGAGGAGCATCAAGGATGTGAGCGTTGGCGAGGTCCGATCATGCAGCGCCTTGAGGTCTGGATTGGAGACTGTCTTCGTCTTTACTTCGTTCGAGAACCCGTCGGGCATGTGCTCCTCGGTGAGTGCTGTCGTTGATGACACGAACCGTATATTACATTACTCAAACGCGAAATGTGAGGGTGCGCTTGGGCGCCCATGAAATCCCGGGCGGTCGCCGCTCCAGAGATGAGTTCTGTGCCTTCAACTGCGAGGAAAGACGCCCGAGGAATGGACGCGCTCCGTATTCGCGAGAGCGGCACCACCGCGACCCTCACCCTCCTCGGGAACTGGGATCTCGACCGGTTTTCAGAGCTTATGCACTCCATTCCGGACCCTTCGGCGAAGGGTTGGCGGCAGATCGTTATCGATGGCGGCGAGCTCGGCACTATCGATACCGCCGGATCCTTCGCGCTACTTGAATGCCTCGGCGTTCAAGAAGGGGGGCCGGAGATTCGCCTCGAGCGCTTCTCCGCTCGGAACAAGAGCATCCTCGAACTGGTGCATGAGCGACTCGGCAAGGGGAAGGCACCGAAGAAGCGGAAACCATCGTTTCTCGCTTCGATCGGTCGCGGAGTCTCCGACTTCATCCTTGCGTGCATCAATATTCTTGCCTTCATCGGTGAGTCGGCAGCCTCTGCCGTCGAGCTTCTCTATCGACCAAGAATTTTTCGAGGGAAGGAGCTCGCTGCCCATCTCGAATCCGCGCTCGTGAATGCGGTGGCGATCGTTGCCCTCGTTATGTTCCTGATCGGCGTCGTGCTCGCCTACCTCTTCGCGAGTCAGGTCGAGAAGTATGGCGCAAATATTTTCATTGTGGATGGCGTGGTCATCGCTCTCGCACGAGAGCTCTCGCCAGTCATCGTGGCGATTATCGTTGCCGGGCGCTCAGGGTCCGCGTTTACCGCCCAGATCGGGGCGATGAAGCTGAACGAGGAAGTGGAGGCGCTCGTTACGCTCGGTCTCTCTCCAATGCATGTTCTCGTGCTGCCCCGAATCGCTGCGCTGATCGTCGCGCTCCCCATCTTGGTCTTCGTCGGTGACTTTGTCGGAATCGCCGGTGGAATGATGATTGCCGAGAATAAACTAGGGGTCTCCTCAGCCACGTTCCTCGAGCGTCTTCAGGTTGCCGTGCCGATTCGCCATTTTATCCTCGGTGCGATCAAAGCCCCTGTATTCGCCATCTTCATCGCGATCATCGGTTGTCAGATGGGGCTCCGAACCGAGAACAACGCTCGGAGCATTGGTCTCGCGACCACATCTACTGT
>JADYYL010000212.1 GCA_020853655.1 Deltaproteobacteria bacterium | reverse complement strand
ATTCTCAAACGCATCGATCGTCGTTCCCTCGTAGATGAGCTCGGATCCTGCGACCACACCATCTACGAATGCTGGGCCGGTCGTCACATCACCCACAGCCGAAATGTCCCCGGTCTCTGTATTCGAAGACGCAGAGGTGATTCGTCCGTCAGCGTCGACCGTGATGTTCGCAAGCGTATATGAACCAGCAGCCACAGCCGTCGCAGCAAGTTCGGAAGCTCCGACGGCGTCAACTGCGATCTCCGATGAGCCGACAGCGTCAGCGGCGATCTCAGCGGACCCAACGGCATCGGCCAGGATCTCCGCAGCGCCTACGGCGTCGGTAGCAATCTCCGAATTTCCAACTGAATCGGCAGCAAGATTCCCAGCCGTGAGCGTATCGCCAGCGACCATCGTCCCGGTGACAGTCGCGGAGTCCCCCGTCGTGACCAACGTTCCCGTAATGTTTGGAACTGTGACAATCGTATCTGCCGCTGGATCACCAGCGAACGCGAGTCTATTCTCAAACGCGTCGATTGTGGTTCCCTCATAGACCAGTTCGGTTCCGGCCAGAGCTCCGTCGACGAAGGCCGGACCCGTGGTCACATCTCCCACCGCTGAGATATCTCCGGTTACTGTGTTCGAAGAAGCAGAGATGATTCGACCGTCGGCATCAACAGTAATGTTGGCGAGGGTATACGAGCCGGCAGCAACCGCCGTTGGAGCCAGTTCTGAGGGTCCTATCGAATCCGCAGCGATCTCGCTCGCACCTACCGCATCGACCGCTATCTTCGCGCCCGTCACCGCATTGTCTGCGATCTGCGCGGAATCAATCGCGCTATTCGCGATCATAGGGGTCGTGACGCTACCCGTGTCACCCGACGTGATAAGCATGCCCGTGACGTTGGGGATCGTGAGCGTGTAGTCTTGAGTAGGGTCTCCGGCAAACTGCAGTCGCGTTTCAAACGCGTCAGTAGACGTGCCCTCGTAAATCAGCATTGTCCCGTTAAGGGCGCCATCGCCGAACGTCGCTCCGGAACTCGAGTCACCAACACTGCTGACGGAGGCCGCACTCGGCGCCCCATTAGACGCCGCCGTAATTCGTCCGTCATCATCAACAGTGACCGTCGCCACGGTATATGTGCCTGGCGCGACCCCCGACGGACTGAGTTCAGACCCCGTCACCGAGTTCGGCGCAAGGTTGGCAGCCGAGATCGTGTTAGGTGCGATGTCGATCGCCCCAATGCTTCCATCGAGAATCTTTGCAGAAGTCACTGCACCATCGGCAAGATCGACTGTCGCGATGGATCCATCCTCAATCGAACTTGCGTCGGTATTCGTCGTAGACCGCCACACCGCGGCGGCAGCGGACGACACAACACAGATGAACTCTTCGTTACTCGACGTGTTGAGCCAACGAGAACCAACGGAGTATCCCTGAGACGAATCGTTTGTCGCCCCGGGATCTGTCGTCGCAGCAAAGTTGTTCAGAGTAAACGCTTGCACGTCAACGCCGACTCGAACTCCCAGATTGATCTGAGCTTGCACCGAAGTCGTTCCCGCGGTTCCTCCTTTTTCAACAGGGAGGACTCCGGCGACCTCCGTCGTACTGAGATCGACCGCACCGGTGAGGGATCCTGGTCCGTTGAACTCCGATGCGGTCGATGTTCCAACATCCGCAAACGAGGTTCCATCGTTCGAGAACTGCCACGTGTTCGTGGTGGTGTTAAATCGAAGGGCGGGATCGGCGCCACCGTTGCGATTCACGAGCAGCATTTTATTATCAGTGTCGTTTCCGTCGCCAATGGTGAAGTTATTCGTCCCGTTTGAGAACGCAGCGAGATTTCCACTGGTGATCGGCTCGATGATACTCCCGTTGTCGATCGGAATGGATTGGCCGACGCGATAGAATTCATCCGCGGAATAGCCTCCAAGCCGATAAGCGTTTGCCGCGCGCGGCGCGGTACCCATGGGCAGTGGATCAAAGCGCTCAAAACCGCGGCCGGCATCGATCCAGATCAGGGCAAAACGTCGGCCGCTCCCAGCGAATACCGCGCTCGGAAGGGGGTCTGTGCCCGTTTGTCCGAGAGAGAAGATGAACGCACCGCGAGTGACGTCCACGGAAAACGCGCCAGTCGGCTGCGCTCCGTCTGTCGAGCTTCCGTCATTGCTCCATAAGGTGCGACGAGCTTCGTCGATGATCGCTGCTTTCACCTGGAGTTCGCCGGTGTAGAGCGTGTCATCGACTTTCAGTCGTGAAGTGAACGGAATCTCGACAAAGAGATCATCGTCACTCGACTGAGCGTGCGCAGGTGCGCCGAGCAACAGGAGAATCGCGGTGAACGCGATCGATGCTTTGAGTAGAGAGCCCACGATGACGATTGGGTTGCTCATTCGGGCACACCCACCGTGCCCACCATGATCGCAGATCCTCCACTCGACGTGCTGCGCCCAATAACGATCGGCGCGCCGATCGAAGTGTTCAGCTCATACGGACCAGCGGTGAGTGACAATTCGGTTTCGCCGAATGATCCGAGTTCTATTGCAGATGCGTCGGCTGGCAGCGGTTCAGGAGTCGGTGAAGGGGCAACCGTGGAATTCGTAGCGGGAGTTGGGAACGGAGACGGTCCCGGAGTTGGGCGCTCAAGCGGTCGAGACAATAAGGAGCCACTATCGTCGGACGACCCGCCACAGCCGATGGCGGAAAGGGAGATTAGAATCGTAACGACGTGGATCAACCGCATCCCAAACCTCAGACAACCGTGCAACAACGCCGCACTACCCGTTCAACTATAAGCACCTGAAAGTACGGGCACCTGGACTACGTTGAACTTCTTAGAGAAGTCGGCAGAATTTAGATGCGATCCGGGGAATAGTTGCTCAGGTTTACTTGGGGATCAGTGTTTTGAGTGTTTCCGCCGACCTCCCACGCGAAAGCTCGAACCAATACAGGATGTTAGGGACATCGTTTATTTTACGTGTCGGGCGGGAAGGCGCCCGACGTAGGCCTTTCAGGCGTAAGTGGAGCCCCGTGTGTCGGTTCGCGGTTGGCGCGAGCTCATCATGAAGTGTCGAAGCAAGCCTGAGAATGAAGCGCTCGTTCGCATATCAACGCGCGCTGTCCGTGTCCGAGGGATGGTGGCGAAGGCAACAGCATGCGCGTTTGCATGTCGTCGGAGTCGCGCGCTTTCTCGTCCCACCCACTGACGTATCCGCCTTTCGTGACTGTGCGTCCTCAATCCAGTAGAATCTCGCAGCGGATAGTTCTTTCATTCACTTCCCAAGTTTTTGATCGTTTTCATCTCACGAGCGGCGAACCCGCTCCTGGGAAGAGAGCTATGAGATGTAAAGGTTGAAAGGTCGAAGCCCCTCTGGAGGAGGAACTGTGAATCAGACAATTGGTCACCTGAACGTCTGCTCGGCACCGCCAACAAGCAACCCGGGAGCGTTGCCATTTCGGCTTCGGAGGAAAGGTTCGCAGCTCGTGCACACCATCGCGCTCGAAGTGGTCATCCTCGTCGGCAGCCAGAGCGTTCGAACGGCATGGATCGGAGTGCTTCCCGGCACCGAGATGGCCGGCCAGATCAAGGCGCTCAAAGAACCTCGCGTTCACGTTCGTGGCGGCTCTCGCATCGAGGCCATGAACCTGGACATCGAGGAGATCCGCGAGCTCGCAGAACAGGAGATCCACAAACAGGCGAGCACCTCGGCAACGTAGGAAGCACATGGGCGAAGGGTGGTCTCTGACCACCCTCGCGCATGCTCAACAAGGATTTTAGGCATCTCGCTCTTCCCACTCTTTGGAAGCTAGAAGAACTCCGACTATTGGATGCCAACATTTCTCGGAGCAGCAGGCGGGACGAGATCCGCAACGCTCAATTGGTAGCGCGCGATCGATCCGAATTCCGGAACTCCCCCGTTCTTGATAGGGGTTGTCCGCGGAAGGGTTGGAGAATCCGAGCCTCCCCCACCATACTTATTTCCCTGCACGTCGAAGACCACGTCGCCCCTTGCTCGTTCCTGCCCCCTCCAAACCGTGTCGAGAATATCGCCGACGTCTGCGCCACAATTTGCGTCGGGAGAACGCAGCAAATGAAAACAACGGCGAACGTGACTCGATACATAAGTTTCCCTACATTGCCGGTGAGCGCTGCGGTTCCAAAGTGACAAGCTGGAATACGTCCGATGATTGCCCGGCTCATTCTTCCCGGCGCGAGCAGATGAGGACACGGTGCCTAACCCCCTGGGATCTCGCCACGAAATCGCGATTGTCCTATCCAGCGGTTCGCCGTTGCTCAATCCTCCGATAATGGGAGTATACGCCTCCGCGCTCTTAGAGCAGAAACAAGAAAATTCAATTCCTAAGCGTTTCGCCATTGGCACCGTCGAAGTGAGGAAGTCGAGATCCGATGAGTGAATCCCCAACCGAATCGATCGAGCCGAGCTCGCTGCACCGTCGATCGCGAGCATCGGAGATCCTGCGCCAGGTTTTTGGGTACTCGGCCTTCAGAAGTCATCAAGGAGACATTGTCGATCACGTCATCAGCGGGGGCGACGCGCTGGTGCTCATGCCGACTGGTGGAGGGAAGTCTCTGTGTTACCAGATTCCCGCTATCTGTCGTGACGGGACCGGTGTGGTGATATCCCCGCTCATTGCACTGATGCAGGATCAGGT
>JADYYL010000211.1 GCA_020853655.1 Deltaproteobacteria bacterium | reverse complement strand
TTCTACTGTGTGGCAGTGCGAACTGGGTAACAAATCGGGTAACAGCACACCCTAACACGACACGACAAGTTACCACGCTCGGCGACACTCGAGACCAGCTAACTCTTCATATTCGTTGCGCTCACGTGCCGTGGAATATCGCCACGAGTTGTTCGATCAATTCTCGAAATCATGTTTACCCGAAAGGGTACCGGGAGTTCGAATCCCCCCTCTTCCGATTTTCTCGGTCTGGCGTAGTACATCGCTTACGGATCCTAGAAGCGTAAACGATGGCTCTGTCTGTGCCAATGACACCTGCCAATGCCGCGCGCCGCGGGTCTGCGCATGACGGTCCAGGCCATCCTCCGGTAATTTTCACGAAGCAGCGATTTCGTGGTAGTAATGAACGCCCCTGAAAGCGATCTCTTCCCACCATTTTTCGGTAATGACTAAGCCCTCGATAGGGTTGGCATTTTCTTGCCAGCCCTCGAGAGGGGAGAAGGGAGGTTGTCGCACGTGAGTGAGATACAGGATTGGGATTCGATTCGGAACTTGGCCGCGAGTGCGTCCGCCTTCTGCTCAAGGGTAAGCAAAGTAGGCCTTGGGGATGGCATTGGCATCGCGAGTACGCCGGATGAACTCGTTCAGGCAATCCTCGCCGAACGGTCATTCCCAGTGCGGGACAAGTTGCATTCCATGGCCTGCGCTGCCGCGCTCGTGGTGGAGGTGTACCTCATCTTGCATCGGGAACGTGAGGGCGATACGGAACACGGAAGACTGCTCGAAGAGCTCAGCGAGAGTATCCTAGCTCTCCAGAAGCTCATGGGCAGCACTGCACACGCACCACGGCACTGATCGCTGAAAGAAGCGCGAAGCGCTGTGCGGCCTGCGATCATCGGGAACACCGATCGCAGGCCCACGGCCCCTTCGCCGGAATAAAAGTAGGTTATCTTCTCTCTCGAACTCTCTTTAGATACCGTCGGCCTTATTGAGCCCGGCCGACGGCATTCCAGAACAGATCCTTGGTCGAAGTAGGTATCGCAGCGACCCGCTTCGCAAGGTCGGGCGCGTATTCGCGCATGAGCTCGAGCACGGCGTCGCGATTCTGTTGCACGGACTGGGGAACAATCTTCCGAAGTGTATCTGCCCCGTAGACATCGGGGACCTTTCCGCCGAGTCTCTGAAGGAACATCGCAGTATCTTTGACGAGTTCCGTGGCTTGCGCAGGAGCCGCTGATGTTGCGCGGCGCATTCCTTCCGCAAAGATCGGAGCGACGGCTCCGGCGCCCGGACCGTTCGCCACTATCGATTCGAGGCGCGGAGCCAAGCCCGGGCGACCGATGACCACTGATCCTATTCCAATACCAGCGGCGAGCATCGGTGTTGGGTCACCTCCAGCGACCTGCCCCGCACTCTGCCGGAGCTCGGCCGCGGAGCTCCGGAGACCGATCTTGAAGCCCTCAAGCATCGAGTTGCCGAGTGAAGCGAGGCTACACTGATCGCTGCTCGAGTTGAACAAACGTGAGAAATCTTTGCTGCACTCGCCAGGCGCAACTGGCCGGGACGGGGGTGCGGCCGGCGCGATACTCGGCGCCGCAGACTCCGCGGCGGATGACTCCGGCTTCTTTTCGGTGCTTTGAGCAACCGCTCGGGAACCAACAATAACTGGACACATACAACCTCCAATAACCTGCCTCTCCTCAAGTTATGCGGGCGTGCGCGGATGTGTGCGATTCCCGAATCGCCTCACAAAAAAGGGTGCCGAGCGTAAGTCGTCGTTGCTTCGATTCTTCCTAATTCGGTGTTACCGAAGAAGAAGGTATGTCGATGAGTGCAAATGCGAAGCGGGGGCGTTTGGAATCGATAAGGCTTCGCTATCACAACGAAAACTTGACGAAGACAGCTCAGACTCTGAAGGAGTTATGAGCGACTCGCAGACACATTAGAAGTATGTAGTTTCCTCTTGAGGAAAGATCGGGATGGGCTCTGCGAGAAGGATCGAGAACCCAAAGAAAAAAATTGGGTCGCCTTTTTTAAGGGGGCGACCCCTCCCAATAACCTTTGGGAGCAGAGGTGTGAGTGTTACGCGGTCTGGGCTTCGTCGCCTTCTACGACGCCCGTCGTGCCGTTGTCGGCTTCGGTCACCGGCCTCCCGCCGAGCGAGGCGAGGAGTTGGTGATCAACGAACCGATTGGTGCGCCGGCCCCGGTTCATGTGCTCGAGAAACATCTGGTAGAGCACCTTCTCAGCCTGGCCGGAGGCCGAGCAGAGATCGCGGACCGTGGGATCGTTGAGCGGGAACTGCTCCATCTTCTTCAGGACATCCCTCTCGATGCGGAAGCGCTTCTTATCGTCGTCCCAGAGCTGAGGCATCCGGGTGATGAAGAGCGACAGCATGTGCAGGAAGCCGTACTTGATGTACGGGCAGGTCTCGCGCACCGTGATCTGGGAGAGACCCCAGACATCGCGGATTACGATGAAGAACGTACGCACGTTCTCGCGGAACGCCCGTTCCCCGATGCCATCTTTCCCGGCCTGCCCATCGACGATCCGATCGAGCCCCCCCACGATCGCCAGCACGTCCGAACTGAGCGACGCGCCGAAACGACTGTGGAGAGTGCCGGCGATCTTCAGGTACGTGACGGCCGTGATCAGATGCTCGCGCCGCATGTTCTGACCGAAGCAAATCCGGTCGCGCAGCGCGAAGTCCCTCTCGCCGGCGAGCTTCAACAACGCCGAGGCGCTGCTGCAGTCTTCCGCGGCGTTCCGGATGATCACGTTCGACGACAGCCGAGTCCGCTCGAGGTTCAGGATGCGGAACATCTCCCGCTCCCAGGCCTCGTCGCGGCCGAGATGGACCTCCGCGCCGACGTTCGGTCGAGTCGTCGCCGTCGGGTCGTTGACGATCTGGATGGCGGCAGTCACTCGCTGCAGACCGTCGACGATGAACGTCGGGTCCAGCAGGAAGAACTCGCCGTCATTCTGTCCACGACGGACCTTGGTCCCGCGCATGCTGAGGAAGATGTCGGGGACGACGCCCTGGGCGTAGCCTCGCTTGATCTTCTGCAGCGTGGTGACCGGTTGGACTTCGCGCTGGTAGCTTCCAACTTCCAGCGCCTTGAGGGAGTCGATGTCGATCGCTCCGCGGATGACGGTGCCGTTCCCCGTGTCATCGAGGTAGGCTCGAACAACCTTTACACTCACTTCTCTACCCTAACCCTTCTAGTGGTTCCCCAGGTTGTGTTGGGCCGTATGGGAGGTGTCTCCCGAAACCCGAACTGGGGGTAACCCACTGCGTGGGAGTGTCTCAAACCCTCGCGTTATTTGCAATATAGGCGAGCTGGCGAGCGCCAGTCGCGCGACGGGCACTCGCGCTCTATCAACTATGTTTCGAACTGGAAATACGCCACGGCGCACTGAAAATACCACGGAGCTCAACGACTTACCGTCCGATCTCGCCGCCTATGCGACAGGCGAATGAACACTTTTCTATCGGCGTGCATAATATAACGTCCGACCTGCTCCTTCGTATGTATCTCACCACGGCAGAAGTTCTAGCTCTGCATCGCGCCGACGTGTCCGTTCGCGCAATGCAGTCCATGGATAGGTTGAATCGTATAGGGAGATGAGATGCTGAAGAAGGTTCTCGACGGGACAGAAATCTCGGGCTTGCTAGAGCAATTGCTGGAAGCAGCACTTGATCCTCACGCGGAGAGGCCTTTTTCGCCGGCGTCAGCGCCGGCAAATGTCTCTCCTGCAATACTGGCGCTGCTCGGAAGAGTTGCAGCGCTCGCCAACGAACAGCAGGAGCTCCTGATGGAGAGGGCGGTCGACGGGAATCAACCGATCCCTGCAGAAACCGTGCTCATCCCGCGATCGCTCGTGCTGCGAGTTACGAACTTCTTGCGGAAGGTGGGAAGTCGCGGATTTGACTCACGCGGCCCTCAGACAAACACGCTCTTTCGTTCGCTCCTCACCGCCTCACGCGACAGAAGGGAGCTTCGCGACTTCCGTGAACGGGTCGTTGCCGTGCCACTCGCGGCGTTTGAAAGCGTCGCGCAGCACCTTGACGCCCTCGCCAACGGGTCATTCGATGCTGGAACGCCGGCGAACGCAGCTCTTCGAGCGTTCTCGCGTGTTCTGGGCGCGAGTCCTGAGATCTTGCCGGTGGCCGGCAAGACTGTCGGCCAGGTCACCGTCGAGATTCAGCGAATCCTTCGGGCGGAACGCGCCCAGCTGGATCGCGAAGTTCAGGAAGAGCTCGATGCGCTCGACGCTCTGACTCACGCCAACGATCTGCGTAACGAGGAGATCGAGCGAAAGCTCGCCCATCTCGGTGACGCGCAGCGACAGCTCGATGCACAGCTCGCCGAGTATCGAAGCGGCGTCACCGCGCTCGAGAAAAGGCAGCACGCGGCGACCGAACAACAGCACGCGCTCGTTCAACGAGAAGCGCGTGTCCACGAGGAGAGGCAGCGTCTCGACGCCGATCTGGCTTCCTTTGCCGAGCGACAAAAGAAGCTTGGCGTGGAACAGCACTCCGTAGCGGACCGTCAGCGCGTCATCGAACTGCGCGAACAGCGGCTCGCTTCGGAAAAGCATACTCTGGAGGAGACGCGCACTGCGCTGAAAGCAGAACGTGATGCGGTTGAAGAACAGCGTCGCGCTTTGGAAGAACGCATGAGTTCAGTGACACAGCGAGAGCGGGATGTCGCTGAGGCTCGGGCGCACCTGGATACGGGGCTCGCGAGCCTCGCAGATCAGCAACGTGACGTGGGAGAGCTGCTGCAAGCAGAGATCGAGACCCTCGAACAGCTCAGCGAGGAACTCGGCATCCGAGAACAGGCGCTCAAAGGCCGAGAGGTATCGATCGGCGAACAGCAAGCTCAACTCAACGTGGAGCGCACGGCTCTTGAAACAGAACGTGACGCCTTCGACGTGCAAATGCGCACGTTGACGGAAGAGCGTGCGTCGCTCGAACAGCAGGCAATCTCGCTTGCTGACGAACGGCGACAGTTGGACGGTGAAAGTGCCGCACTCCAAACGGAGCGCAATGCTGTCGACGTGCGACAACATACGTTGGCGGAGGAGCGCGCGTCGCTCGAGAAGCAGGCGATCTCGCTTGCCGACGAGCGGCGGCAGCTGAACGGCGAACGTGCGGCTCTCGAAACGGAGCGCAGCACTGTCGACGAGCAGCTGCGTGCGGCAACGGAGCTGGCTCGTGTACTCGACGAGCGGGCGGCGACGCTCACTGCAGACGAGGAACGCCTGAGCAGTGAACGCGCGGCGTTCACTGCGCGGGTCCAAGCTGAAGTCGATGCGCTTGGCGCGTTGGATGTGGAACTCTCGCGCCGCGAGGAGGAGGTGAGACGAGGTCGTGCGGAGATCGCGGAAGAGCGCCGTCATCATGATCAGGGACGGCCTTCCGACAGCTCGACACAAGTAGTTGTGGAGAGCACATCGGCAAGTGCGGCGGAACTGCGAGATCGGAGCACAAGTCTCGAGTCGCAGCAGTCGACGCGCCCGGGCACGCGAATTCACATCACGTTGGAGGACATCCCGGGCATTTCAGACGAGGAGCTCGGAGCCCTGAGCACGATCGACGATACGCTCGAGGTATCTCGAAAGCTCTGCAACGCAGTAGCGAAGCGTCTCCAGCAAGTCGCGACAGGTGCAGCACCGGAACTGCGTGACACTATCGAGCAGTTCGTCAAAGTGCTGCAAGGTGCCGCGCACGTCAGCACTGATGGGACGAAGACGGTGGTCAGAATCCCGACGGCACAAGCAAGGAGCGGTCGAACGCTCTTGTCGCGCTTGGAGCCGAGCACGAGAGACAGGGCTTCATCGAATCTCTTCGCGGAGTTGAGAGCAGCGCTGGACGTTCCACTTCACTAGTTCGTCGCGGTTTTCCCAATGGGGGCCAGAACACCGGCCCTCCTTTTTTGTTTATGAACCCATGGACTGCGTTGCTACCACCCACACTTCCCCACTCCTCTTCACTCTCGATCTGACGCTCGCGGAGGATCCACTCGTCGGATATTTAAGGGCTTCGTCTTGCTTCTTTGGGTAACAACCCACCCGAACACCCCACACACCTTTCCTCTGAGACGCATCGAATCACTATCGCGCAGAATCGGCGCAAAGGCTGCAACATTACTTCGAGATCTTCAGGAATTAGTTTGCAGGCTTGAGCGTAGCAGACCTAAATGCGCGTCGATAAATCTGCGAGGTACACATCCTTCCACGCATCTCACGGAGAACAGAAAAATGTATCCGCTCGGGCCAAGATTCAGCACTACAGAGTTCGTTCGGAATTTCTCAAGTATCGCGCGGCATCTCGGCAGAGCACCGCAGCATCTCCTCGTCACGCATAAGCGGGGGAAAGATTTGTCTTTGAGAATGCCGAACTGTTTGATGAGCTCTTGGATTACCGCTTGTCGAAAGGCGCTACCATCAGTCGACCTCCGAACCTCCGCGAGATCCTTCTCCGCAGAGAGCTGCGTGGGACACAGATTCTGCGCTACAACTTCGTCCGAACTCTTTGAGGAAATACAGGGAAGGTAGCCCCGCACTTCACGCCGCGCAGCGGATCGATAGATCGGGATCGGAGTTACCAGCTCAGTCGATGAAGATCCGTCACATGGTCAAAGTGCTTGTCCTGCGTCGCAATGGCAAGGCGGTGTTCGCGCGCAAGCGACGCTATCCATAGATCATTCTCCGGGATCGGAGTGCCTGCTTCGCGAAGCTCGTGACGAATCTGGGCAAAGCTTCGAGAAGTGTTGGAAGTAATATCCAATATTTCGAAGATGTCCTCCAGTTCGTCGAGCCATCTCTCCCGTGCGGAACGCTCGCGTGATCGTTTGAGCCCGTAACGATACTCGCCAAGCACGATGACCGGCAGTTGATGCACCTGCTCACGCAGGAGCAATGTTTTTAGCGCAGTGTTGCCATCGGCGAGCGCCGAAATTGCATTCGTGTCGAGAATCACTTCCAATCCTCGACGTCCACTCGCGAGAAGTCCGCGTCAATTGTGGTCTGAATCTGAGCCGTCTCGTCTTTACTATCTTTGAACGCACCGAAACATCGCATCCATGACGGTTCGTTCGATACAGAAGGTGCTTCGGCGGCAATTCGCATCAAGGCCTCAGTCACGAGCGCACGAAACGAAACGCCCCTCTTTGCGGCAATCGCCTTTGCCCTCTTGAAGAGTTTGTCGTCGAGGTCGATCGTCGTTTTCATATATGCGATATTGCCATATTTATGGCCATATTTCGAGACATGATATTAGATCGATATTTCAACTAGATAGCCCACTGCTGTGCCCTCATAGAGACAGATTGAGTCCTCCTACGTCATCTAGCTGGGAGAGGCGGCGGTCGTAGTGATTCTGCCGCCTGTCGACTACGTCTATTCGCTCCATTCCCCTTATCGGCTGCTACTTTGAGCAACGCTTAAGTTGAGATCCCGCATGAAGTCGCCACGATTGAGCTTCGGAAAGTGGAGCGGGAACTGGATGTGGTTTCCTTCGATGGCAAAGCCATACAGCGTGATGTCGTAACGCTCCTGATATTTGGCTGCGTAGCTAAGTATGGCGTTTTCAAGCTCTGGGTTGTTTGCAAACCATAGCTCGGAGTTCCTGCACCGTGTCGTTGAAACGATGAGAACTTCGGTGCCTCTATGCGCGGATGGTATACCACATAGGTGTGATCGACCCTTTGCGAGAAGCGTCTCGCGACGGAGCAGATATCGTTTCATTGAGCCGTGCATGCTCGCGGCAACGCGAGAGGACACCGCGCAAAGCGCACGCGCAAGCAGACTTTTATTAAATCCGCTTAACGCTGCGCAGAGACTGTCAGGAAAGATCGGGGATGAAAGTAACGTGACCGACTTCTTCGATCTGCAGAATCGCTATTCTAAAACAACAATGCGCCGAAGGTAAAATTTCACACTCGCCTACCTTCGGATCTCTCAACAGTGAACCAGCGCACCGTTAAACTCAAAGACCTTCGGCCTTATCCTGAACGTCTGGAAGGGAACGCGCCCACTTCCCCACTAGGCGCGAAGCGGCCTCGATCATACGCGGTTCCCAACGAGAAACCTGATCACGATAGATCTCGAACCGCGAATCCCGGCGAAGCTGATCCATCTTTTGTTCGAGGCTCTGAGTCGAAGTAAGCAACTCAACAAAAGCCTCTTGAAAACACTCAATCGCTTCAAGCTCCGGCATCTCTCCCCCCTTCCACGATTCGGCGTAACTTCCGATAGTCCTCTCGGTATGCTTCAGCTGCAGGCGCATGAGCAAGCCCGTCGGGTAACTGTTCGAGCGTTACGACCCTCAAGTTGGGAGTCTTTCGGATAACTTCGGGCAGTACCTCCCAAAGGCTATCCGGCACCGCAGCATCATGGGTGTCTCGTCGGATCGACGAGCTCACTCCGTAAACATTCACCTCGTTCCATGATCCGCCAGAGAGATGAAGTTCACACACTCGTTCCAATGGATAGCTTTGCACGAGCTCCATCATTCCAAGACCAAAGTTTACGGACTGACAATAGAGGTTGTGGAGATCGAGCAGCACAAAGCCATCTGCGGGAGTCACGATCTCCTCGATAAACCGTGAGTGCATTCGAACATCGTCAGGCGAGAGCGCGAGTGCGAGGTTCTCAACGCCGACAGGTGATCCGCAGATCGACTTCATTCGTTGCAGCCGTGATGCGCCGAGCGTCGCAATGATCGGATCGTATGGGCATGGCAGCGGCGCTTCATGATGCGCATTGCCAGTCCTCGTGAACCCGAAGTGTTCGCTAACATGTACAAACGAAAGATCTCTGCAGACTCTTTCAAATTTCTCAAACCACTGTTCGTGGTGCGCAAGCTCCGTACTGAGCAGCGACAGTGAAATGCCGTGGCCAAACAGCCGGGCGCCCTCGCTGTAATGGCGTATGAGCTGGTGTGTCCATTCCGGAACCGTCCCGCGATTCCAGTCGCAGTCGAAGCTCCACTCAAGCGCTTCAACCTCCCCCTGCTCCAACAACGGCATGACCGCTCCCAGCCACCGTTCATCCGGCATTGCCGCAATCGCACACCGAACCACTACTGTCGTTCTCCGCAGGAGGAACCGGCGTCGCCCGAAAGCATCCGGGAAAAGGAGACCGTGGGAAGGGCGCTCGACGCAATGTCCATGGAATTAAATTTTTCTGACCGAGTTTCAATCGAGAGAAGCGCAGAGCTCGAACGCTCCAGGTAAACGGCCAACACTTGGAGTCGTGAGGATGGAGCCATGATCAATCTTATTCTATCCCATGCCGCAGGCTGGACATGGTTCGTAACTCGGAGGTGGGCCATCGGAACCTATCGGCTGCGGCGTCGGCACTGGAGTACTTTCTGCCAGGACTCCAAACGGCACATCTCGAAAATTGCTCGCATCGTTCGCCGCGAGGGGATTGGATGCTAGGGCAAACGCGAGAGCCTGGAGGAGTAACATTGGTAGTTCCATCTCTCTCATATACAGAGAGCGTCAGCCGATCAGCAACCAATGGAACGTAAAACCAATGTAAATCATTCGAAGTTGAAAGGAATTCGCCGAGCACCGCACCGCGGGGTGCTCCGGGTGGGCATTGAGTCGCCGATTGGGTTGCGGGTAGGAATGAGGAGATTCATTTTAACGATC
>JADYYL010000210.1 GCA_020853655.1 Deltaproteobacteria bacterium | reverse complement strand
TACGAATCGACCGGAACAAGTTTATCCACTCCAGCGACGGTGGCGTAGTTGTCGTAGAAACCGCCCGAGGAAGCGCATGCACCGAAGGCGATCACCCACTTGGGTTCGCACATCTGCTCATACACGCGCATGAGTACTGGCGCTTGCTTGTGTGTGATCGTGCCAACGACCCAGAGGAGGTCTGACTGGCGAGGGGTGAATCGTGGGAGCGCGGCACCGAAACGATCGGTGTCGTAGTGAGAGCAGCTCACCGCCATGAACTCCATCCCGCAACATGCGGTCACGAAGGGGTAAGGGAAGAGCGAATACTTCCTGCACCAACCGATCGCTTCATCCAATCGGGTTGTGACGTATCCTTCGTCCGACTTGATCATGTTGCTCTTTCCTTTCCTGCTCTAACCTTAATTGTCGGGCCCAAATAATCGGGCCCAGATAATCGAGATGCCATAGATTTTCGGTCAGCGATAGGTTGCTCCGGATTGTCTCCGAAACTGCATTTCGCGAACAGAACACCAAGTGTTCATCTGACGACGGAAGATGTCAATGAATTCCGTCGGGAACTCGTTAAAGTCCAAAGAAGCGAACTGCGTTGGCTGTCGTTTGTGCCGCAATATTCGCGATCGAGTCGTCACGAACCATCGCCACTTTGCGGGCTATTTCAAACACATGCTTAGGCTCGCTCGGTGTTCCCCGATACGGCTCCGGCGCCATATACGGCGTATCGGTCTCGAGCATCAGACGATCAAGGGGAACGAATCGAACAACGTCGCGGAGTTTCTCCGCGTTCTTGAACGTCACCGTTCCCGTGATGGAAATATGAAAGCCGATCTCGAGCACGCGCTCCGCGAAAGAGACGTCGCCGGAGAAGCAGTGAAAGACACCGCCGATCTTATCGGCTTCCATCTCCCGCAACGTCGTGAGCGTCTCGTCTTCCGCCGCGCGGCAATGAATAATCAACTTTTTCCCGAACTGATGAGCGAGCGTAATCGACTCGCGGAAGAGTCGACGCTGATCCTCGACCGGTGACCAATCACGGAAGTAATCGAGTCCACACTCGCCGAGTGCTACCACCCGGGGATGTGTCAGGAGGGACGCAACGTCGGAGAGCTGCGCCTTGTCGGCATCGTGCGGGTGAATACCGACCGATGCCCACACGGCGGGATTGCGCTCCGCGAGAGCGACGGAGTGTCGCGCGGAATCCGCACCGTCGCCGGCGCCAATGCAAACCATCCGATTCACGGAAGCAAGCTTCGCATCGTTGACGACGCGGTCCGCCTCCTCGGCATCAAGGGCGCCGAGATGGCAGTGGGTGTCGATCAGATCGATGTTCACCGGATCTCAGCACCGGGTGCGAGCAGGGGACTGATCGCAATAAGCTCAAGATTCCCCGTCGCGTCTTCCGCTGCGAGGATCATCCCCTGGCTCTCGAGGCCCATGAGCTTCGCGGGCTGCAGGTTTGCGACGACGGCGACCTTTCGACCAACGAGATCCTCGGGCTGATAATATTTCGCGATTCCGGAGAGGATCTGGCGACCTTCGCCACCTTCGCCGAGATCGACCCGGAGCTTGAGCAGCTTCTCTGACTTCGCCACTTTCTCCGCGGCGAGAATCTGTCCGACACGGAGTTTCACCTTGAAGAACTCGTCGATCGAAATCACGCCAGCGGAAGCGGCGTCAGCTGTGGGCGTCGCCGCTGGTGTGGCTGCAACCGGTGCCGTTGCGACGGTCGCTGGCGCTGTCGTTGCAGATTGCTCGGGCTTCGTCGTTGGTGCGCTCACTTCGTTCACGTTCTTCTCCGTCTTTTCTCTTCTGGGGAATAAGGCCTCGCCCTTCTCCACCGTCACACCGGGCTGAAGTCTCCCCCAACCAGTGTTGCCGACGACGCACTCTTTTTGCGCGTTCTCTGGCGAGTAACTCAGGAAGCGAAGAATAGAGGCCGAGGTGTCGGGCATAAACGGTGAGATCAATACGGCGACGAGCCGCAGCGACTCGAGTTGATGGTAGAGCGACGCGTCGAGTGCCGCTTTCGCCGCTGGGTCTGACGCGTCTGTCTTCGCCAGGGTCCAGGGCTTGGTGCGATCGATGTACACGTTTGCGGCGTTGACGAGTGCCCATACGCTTTCGAGAGCGCGATGAATCTCTCGAGAGGTCATGTAGCGGAAATAGTCCGCTACGGTGGTCTTTGCCTGAGATTGCAAGTCGGATTCGAGGTCCTCGTGGTGCGCGGAGGCGGGGACGACGCCGTTACGATATTTGTGCGTCATCGCGAGAGAGCGACTGACGAGATTGCCGAGGTTGTTCGCAAGATCGGCGTTGTAGCGTGTGTCGAGCGTGTCGAAGCTGAAAACACCGTCGAGACCGAAGGTCATTTCGCGGCAGATATAGTAGCGGAAAACGTCGTGACTATATTCTTTCACGACCTGAATCGGATCGACGACGTTGCCGAGGCTTTTCGACATTTTCCCCGTCGGGGTCAGCCAGTAGGCATGAACGGTCAGATGATCGAAGAGCGGTATGCCGGCGGCCATCAGCATCGTCGGCCAAAAGACCGCGTGTGGCTTGACGATGTCCTTGCCGATCAGGTGCTCGCAACTCGTCCAGAACTTGGAGAAGTTCTTCCCGTCGGGATAGTCGAGGCCCGTAATGTAGTTGATCAGCGCGTCGAACCAGACATACGCGACAAAGTTACTATCGAAGGGAAGTTCGATGCCCCAGTCCATGCGCGACTTGGGGCGCGAGATACAAAGATCTTCCAAAGGCTCCCGGAGGAGGCCGAGCACCTCGTTCTTGTAGCGCTCCGGTCGGATGAAATCGGGTGCGACTTTTGTGATGTGCTCAATGAGTCGGTCCTGGTACTTCGACATGCGGAAGACATAGTTCTTCTCCGCAACATACTGCGGCACCGTCTGGTGATCTGGACATTTCCCGTCGACCAGCTCTTTGTCAGTCAGAAATCGCTCGCACCCGACGCAGTAGTTCCCCCCGTAATCGCCGAAATAGATGTCCCCCTGGTCGTAAACTTTCTGGAGGATTCCGGCGACGACGGCTTTGTGTTGGGGGTCCGTGGTGCGGATAAAACGGGAATACTCGATCCGCAGTGTTTCCCAGGCCTTCCGATACGTTTCGGCGACCTCGTCGACGAATTGCTGCGGAGGGATGCCTCGCTTCTCGGCGGCTTGAGAAATCTTTTCCCCGTGTTCGTCGGTTCCGGTGAGGAAAAAGGTCTCCCGGCCGAGCAGTCGGTGATAGCGGGTCAGGACATCGGCAAGCGTCGTTGTATACCCGCGTCCGAGGTGGGGGTCGCCATTCACGTAATATATTGGCGTCGTGACGTAATACGTCGATGGGGGTGTCGGTGAGGTCATGGCAGGGTTTTAGCCGACTTTTCCGGCGGTATCCAGCGCGGAGAGCTGGAGCATGAGGTTCGAGAGCGTCAGGGCTGGATTGAGGTTCCGTTCTCGGACGAGTCGTTCCGCCTCCATGACAAGCAAGAGCCTCTCGCCGGTGTGCGCAGCCTCGTCGCCAGCCTGCGTCAGGAGACGCGAGCGGAAGAACGAACGAAGTGCGAGGAACCGTTCCGGAAGCCGCTCGGGATCCTCGGCGAACTTACTCGCAAGCGAGAGGAGCGAGGCCGCATCGGCTCGCTTCCGGGGAGAATAGAGCCGTTCCAGCTCGGACTTCGTCTCGCGCGCTCTCGTCGCGAGCGACTCGATGTGCTCGTTGAGCGCCTTCGAATCGTTGATAGTGCCGGTGCGCGCATCATAGAAACGCTCAATTGCCAGCGCTTCGAGTGACCCGTCGCACAGCGAGACCAACGTGGATCGCGCGCCGCTCTCGATGTCCGGAATCGCGTTGCTGATCACCCGCTCCAGATCGCCCGCCTCGAGAGTTCCAAATGCAACGCGCTGACAACGCGAAAGCACCGTCTCCAGCAGTCGCTGCGGTGCGCTCGTCACGAGCAGCAGGAAGACCTCTGGATTCGGTTCTTCGAGAGTCTTGAGCAGCGCGTTCGACGCGCCGGCGGTCATGAGGTGCGCATCATTGATGATGGCGACGGAGGCGTGTGAGGAATACGGTCGGAGGGCAAGGCGTGAAAGCAGCTCACGGATCTGCTCGACCGAGATGTCTCGTTTGTCCTCTTCGAGCGTGACGAAATGCAAATCTGGATACTCGCCGCGCGCGACCCGCGCCGTGGCGGCTTCTTTACTCTCGCCCGGTCGCAACGAGCTGATCAGGAGCGCCGCCGCAAGCTCGCGAGCGAGTGCGAGTTTCCCGACGGCGGCTGGGCCACTGAACAGGAGCGCGTGGGGCATATTTCGCCCGTCGAGTAAGCGCGCCAACGTTTCTTTTGCGCGCACATGTCCAATCACGCGATCAAATGTTGTATCGACGTTGCTCATGCTTGCCCCATCGCAGCGATCCGTTCGGTTACCCGTTTCGCGACGTCCTCGGGCGGAAGGGTCGCATCGACGACGAGAAAACGGGTTGGCTCGACTCTCGCGAGTTCGAGAAAGCCGGCGCGGATGCGGCGGTGAAATTCCAACGTGTCCGCCTCGAATCGGGTCCACTTTCCCGGATCTTCGCTCTCCCGAGCCCGGGCGCGATCGAGACCGATCTCAGGATCGAGATCCAGAAGCACGACCAGATCGGCAATCAAGCCGCCCGTGGCAAGGCGCATCGTGTCGCGGAGGAGAGTCATGTCGAGACCGCGGCCGTACCCTTGATAGGCGTAACTTGAATCGACAAATCGGTCGCAGAGGACGAGGGCTCCTCGACTGAGGGCGGGTCGAACAACCTCTTCGAGGTGCTGCGCGCGGTCCGCCGCAAAGAGAAACAGTTCTGCGAGTGGCGTGAGGCCTTGCTCCTTCTCCGCGAGGACAAGCGAGCGAATCTCTTTCCCGATAGCTGTCGCGCCAGGTTCTCGCGTCAGCACGACTTCAGGAAAGAGGTGGCTGACCTCGGCGGCCACGCGCTTGGCGAGCGTGGATTTGCCGGATCCTTCGACCCCTTCGATAGTGATGAAACGTCCCATCCCGGATGGATATCACGATCCGAGAGGTTGGGAAAAATAGCTCGAAAGCGCCCTCAGCCGAGGACGAGTTTTACTCCGGCGAGGAGCTGCCGGGTCGTAAATGGCTTCGTAATGTAATACTCGACGCCGTAATCCTTGTATCCCGTGATCAAGTCTTCGGGGTCGCCCTTCGCGGTGACCATGATCACCGGAATGTTCTGGGTCTCTGCCTTCTGTTTCATATGCACGAGAACGTCATAGCCGTTCATTTCGGGCATCATGATGTCGAGCAAGACGAGTGCGGGGCTGTAGGTTTCCATCCGCTCGAGCGCCTCTTTTCCACCGGACGCCTCTTCGACGGCGAATCCGTCGGACTCCAAAATCGTCCGAACCATCGCACGGCTATCCGGATCGTCATCGACTACCAAGATCGAACGCTTCGACATTGTATCCTCGCCTTCTTGCGCTGCAGCGTGACGCGATTCGCCACGCGGGTAATCTAACGTGAAACAAAATTGACCGTCTACGATTACGTCTGTCACATGACTAAACGCGTTTCGTCGCGGAGAGAGGAATGGGAGTGCGGCGGAACTTAATCGCTCACGCGATGATTTCGAAGCACTGGGTCAAGAAACCTCTCCGACAAGTTTGATGCGCCTCCAGAAGGAAGCGCTTCGTCGAAGGGAGCATCCCCGAAAACCGGGGGGAAGTGGAATGAGCGGGGCTATGCGCGCCCCCAGGGCTGATTGTACGCCAAGACTGAGAGCGGAATGCGCCGTTTTGGAACAAAGGGCAGCGCGGGCATCGGGAATTCCGAGGTTCCCAATGCTCACGAAACCCCCGGAGGAGTGGATGAGAAGCTCGACGGGCGTTGTGGCGCACGGCACGAGATTCCCGATCTCGACGTGTCCGGTGGCAATGATCGACACGCTCCGGATGGCATCGCACCTGATGTGCAGCTCGCCGATCTGGATGTCACCGCGAGCTGCGATGACGATTGCCGACTCATCCTCGGCAGCGACACCTTCGGGTCCCGCGCTCTCGAGCGTGAGATTCGCCACTTCCAGATTTCCGGTCGCAAAACCTCCCCGCACGGCAGAGGGCGGCGTCGTGCACGATACGCGTGAGCGCCCCCTGGACGCAGGCACAGAACCGGAGCCGATGGGCTCTGCCGGATCTGAGCAATCGTGCGTGGGTAGGATGCGACGTAACTCCGACCAACTCGGATAGCGCACTCCATTGAGTGCATCGCGCTCGGAGACTATCCGAGGAAGATCGTGACCAAGTGCGATGAGACGCGGCCCCACAGTCGTGAGCACTGCCGCATTTCCCGCCAGCATGTGACTCGCCAACGGCTCACCGTTGACGATACGCTCAAGTAGCCGTGTGATATCGGACGACCGGGTGAGTCGCTCTTCCAGGGTGACGAGAAGGGATCGCTCGACTGCGAAAGCACGAAACACCGTACTTGCATAGAACCCGCCGATGCTCGACAGCAGCAGCGAGATGCCGAGCACCACGAGGAGAGCGCTTCCGCGATGTTGAACGTGTTGTCGTCGCATCAGAGGAACAGCTCGAATGCCTCTTCGTCTCGCGAGAGGGCGGTCAGGTCAGGCAATGTTACTAATGTCTCCAGTGGATTCATGCGAGCGCGGTGAACGGCGAAGGCGATTTGGAATAGGGGCACTTCGGATTTCACTGCCCGGCGGATCGTGAAGCGCTCGATGCCCGTCGCGACGGGTTGGCTCTCGCGAGTGATGAGCGAGGTCCGGCGCAGCACGTCTCGTGTGTCGACCCAATAGACATAGGCGTCGGTGAGTCCGATGGCGCCCGCAATGGTCTGGGGTCCTCCGTTGTCGATATCGAACTCAATCGTCGCATCCTCGCCGCATCGGGCAATTGCCGGACGGCGCCGAGCAGAGGCAATCGCGGTGTGGATGCCGTCGACGGACACCAGCATCCAGCCACGAATGTCGCTGAGCTGCTGCAGTCCAACATGAGCGGCCAAAGCGGAAGACTGCGCAGAGGAGGGCTGAGCAGAGGAGGAGCGCATACAGCCCACGAGCACGCCGACTTCGTCAGCAAAGACCGGGACGACGGCGGTGGGGCTTGGCTCCGCGATCGACAGAATCGTGGTCCCGCGTTTTGGTCGAAGCTCACGTCGCAGCAGTCCTTCGAGAGGGGACTCGGAACGATCGTCGGAGCCGAGCATGATCGTCGGGAGGACAGGAAAGATCTGCGCCCGTCGAATACTTGTCATGAGCTCGAGACGGACTCGCATTTCAGTGAGTCGCCCGGCTTCGTCATCCCGGATCGCCCGCTCGAAATGAAGAGCAGAGCGAATAGTCGGCAATGAGAGCGCGAGAACCAGGAGCCCCAGAAGCAAGGCGACAATAGTCTCGAAGACCGCGAAGCCAGTGGATACCGCGAAGCCAGTGGATGCTGCGGAGCCAGTGGATACCGCGAAGCCAGCGGATGCTGCGGAGCCAGTGGACACCGCGGAGCGTGTGGAGACTGCGGAGCGAGTGGAGACTAAATTTGCGTCTCGACCGTCTTGCTCACGTCCACCCGCCCCGAGGGATCGAAATAGCACGCTCTTCATGTTCGGTTCTTCCTCGATAACGTCGTTCTTCTAGCGCTCGTTCTAAGTTCGGATCGTCGAACACCAGGCGGCAATCGTTCCCCTGTCGTGTTCCGGTGCATTCGACTCGGAACGAAGCGGACCCTTCGTCGACGCCTAAGTTGAGAGTTGCCGTTCGCGCCGAGAGTTCAGTCGACAGCTCTAGCGCGCGCCGGTAGTGCGGGAGCATCTCGATGTTTTCTCTGAGTAATCGTCGAGTCTCTGCGCTGCGCATCAGTCGCCGCGTCCAGTCGTCGAAGCGCGAGCTCCCGACGAGCGTCATCGAGAGGATCGCCACGGAGACGATCACCTCGAGGATCGACATGCCAAGTTCCGCGCCGATGGAGTTCACTCGAAGCATGTGACCCTCCGATTGCCTCGAAGCGACTGCGTGATGTTGCAGCGCGAGCCACTTCCATCGCTCAGTTCGAAGCGGCCAGGCGTAGTGGTTCCGGATGGATAGTAGATCGGGCCCACGCCAGGTCCCGCGAACTGGGCGCGGTATGACACCCCAGATGGGAGACTCATGCGCAGGACCACGCGGCGCTCCGCGTCGATGGACGCTCGGTGGGGGGAAGCGAAACCCGATCCCCGCGGATGAGCGACCACTGCGATCTCATTCGGGGAGGTTGGCGAGGCGGTTACGTCCAGTTGTTGCTGTAGGCTCGCCGCGCGAAACGCTGCGACATCAAGAAGTCGGACGAGCTCGTTCGACGCTGCACGGAGAGCCCGTCCGCGCGTCATCGAATGCATGGAGAAGATCGCAGACGCGGCGATGAGTGAGGTCAAGAACAGACTCGCCGTGAGTTCTAACAGGGTGAGGCCATGTTCGTTGAGAGTTCGAGTGTCGGAGTGTCGTGTCGCCGTAAGAGAGCAAGGCGTCTGAACAGGATCGTTTGTGGCGAAGTCTGGGCATACGAGAATGTGGGTAACGTTATTCTCTTGTAAGTGCTGTTGCTTCATCGAGTGTTCCCTCTGATGCTCTGTTTGTTGCCGCACTCATCTGTGAAACGGGCCGCCATAAAATTTGTTCCAGTGACAGAAGTTCCACCGAGAAAGTTCCACCGAGAAAGTTCCACCGAGAAATTTCCACCGAGGAAGTGTCACCGGCGCTCCCTCCCGGCTCTCGGGCCTATCTGGCATGTGCGATTCCACTTCCGCTGAGCGGGCTGGATGCGCCTCCGTCGTCCGTTTCGTGCGGGTACGCAGAGGCTTGTCTCGAATGCGGCAGCCCAACCCTTCCCTCGTCCCTCATCTTCTTTGTCGACGGGAGTCTGAGCGCCGTTTCACGGCCATTCCGCTCCACGTCCTCACGCACCAACTCTTTGATTTTTGGATGGAAAGTTGTTAATCCCCGAACCGTACGGAAGTGAGTTCAACGTTGTTCGAATGAAGGGTGCGTATGAAGAGCGGCGACGCAACGGCTGGCGAGTTTCGAGTTGAGAAAGATTCGATGGGGGAGATGAAGGTCCCATCCAACGCCTATTGGGGTGCCTCAACGCAGCGAGCCGTTGAGAATTTTCCGATCAGCGGCATCCGACTCTCGCGCTCCATGATCCGCTCCCTGGGATTGATCAAGGGCTGCGCGGCGACGGTGAACAAGGAACTTGGACTGCTCGATGACGCCCGATATGTCGCGATTGCTCAGGCCGCTCGCGAGGTCGAAGAGGGGAAACTCGACGAGCACTTCGTGGTCGACGTTTTTCAGACGGGGTCCGGCACATCATCGAACATGAATGCGAACGAGGTCATCGCCCGTCGCGCGCGAGAGATCAGCGGCGGCGATATACATCCGAACGATCATGTGAACATGAGTCAGTCGTCGAACGACGTCATCCCTACCGCGATTCACGTCGCCGCAGCACTCGACATTCGCGAGAAGCTGCTCCCTGCGCTGACAGAACTCCAGAATGCACTCGGCGCGAAGGCCACCGATTTTGGCTCGATCGTGAAGACGGGTCGAACGCACCTGATGGATGCAACGCCGATGACGCTCGGCCAGGAGTTTAGCGGCTACGAAAGCCAGATTGCGCACGGCCACAAGCGTGCCCAGAACGGCCTACAGGCGATCCTTGAGCTGCCGCTCGGTGGCACGGCGATCGGAACGGGAATTAATACTCCACCGAAGTTCTCTCAGCGAGTGATCGAAGAGATTGCGTCTCGCACAAAGCTCGACTTCTTCGAAGCAGCGAACCACTTTGAGGCTCAGGCGGCGAAGGACGCGCTGATCGAACTGAGCGGAGACCTGAAGACGATCGCGGTGAGTATGTCGAAGATCGCAAACGACCTTCGTTGGCTTGGCTCCGGACCGAGATGCGGATTGCAGGAGATCTTTCTGCCGGAAGTGCAACCCGGCTCTTCGATCATGCCGGCCAAGGTCAATCCCGTGATCGCGGAATCCGTGCTGATGATCGTTGCTCAGGTCATTGGCAACGACGCTGCGGCAACGGTGTGTGGGCACAGCGGTGGGATCTTCGAGCTCAATGTCATGATGCCCGTGCTCGCGCACAACATTCTCCAGTCGATCCATCTTCTTTCGACCGGAGCGCAAAACTTTTCGCGTCGATGCGTCGTGGGGATTCAACCGAACCTCCCGCGGCTCCAGGAACTCGCCGAGGCGAACATTACCGTCTGTACCGCTCTCGCTCCGAAGATCGGCTATGAACAGGCCGCCAAGCTCGCGAAAGAAGCATATGCTTCAGGCAAATCGTTGCGCCAGGTCGCGTTGGAGAAGAATGTCCTTCCTCGCGAAGAGCTCGATCGCCTCCTTGATCTCATGAGCATGACGAAGCCGGGGTTATAAGTGAGCGTTCAATCAGTGCTCTTCGTCTGCTTGGGAAACATCTGCCGCTCGCCGATGGCCGAGGCGGTGTTTCGTAAGCTTGCCTCCGATCGCGGCGTTCTCGATCAGTTCCGGATTGAGTCGAGGGGAACCGGGGCGTGGCATGTCGGAGACGGCGCCGATCCGCGCATGGTTGCGCTCGGCCAGACCCATGCTGTGGATCTGACAGGCCACGTCGTTCGCCAAGTGTCCCCACAAGATCTCCGCGATTTTGACGTTGTCCTCGCGATGGATCGGCACAACCTTCGGGATCTCCAGTCGCTCGGTGTCGCTCGAGGGCGAGAGATCGTCTTGATGCGCGCGTATGACACAGAAGACACAGAGCCCGATGTGCCGGACCCTTACCGTGACGGGCCCGAGGGATTTGAACACGTCTACCAGATTCTCCTCCGTAGCTGCGGCTCTTTGCTCGACGATCTGTTGAAAGGGGAGTAAGTTCTTTTTCCTCCGCTGTCGATCTTTCCCGACCTCATTCAGTAGACGTTTCTGTGCAGCCTCTGTCGGCGCTTCGCGCCGATGCAGGCTGCGTCGTCATGCAATGTGGTTCACGTGAGGTTTCACAAACACCGTTGTGAGAAAACCGTTGTCCCGACGGCTTTCTTAAGTCGCGCGATCTTGCGGTCGCGTACAGTCGCATCTAGCGATCTGCGATCAGGGTTGTTCACGACCCTGATCGACTCCAACTGCGGAGGTGCTCATGTTGTTCGACGAGATCGTCGCACTCGTAGAGCGAAAGCTTTCGAAGTCACGCGGCGATTGCCGGACGATGGTTGCACGCTCTCGGCTGTTCTCGTTCGAACAGCCGCTGCACGTGCTGATTCAGACCCTCAATGCGAATCCGGAGGTGAGGCTCGATCCGTTCAAGTTCTTCCTGCCGTTCCCGACGGTCGCTATCGACGCCGGTCCGATCTCGGCGGTGTTCTCCGATCCGGACGGCGATGCCCGGTCGTCGCTGTTTCGGCGCCGCTACCTCCTCGCCATTCGAACCGGAGACTGGGAGGAGGAGCTTTCGCGGCTACACCCAGCCAATGCCGCCGCGTTCGCGATGAACCGCGACTTCGCGCAGGCGACTCGAGAGATGCGGCTGTTCTTCACTGGGTGGTTCCAGCTCTCGGACGTCAATCCGCTCGACGAGCATTCGGTGAAGTTCGAGTTCGACGTCCAAACGCTGCACATGGGAGAGGAGCGAAAGGACTACTCCCTGGAACTGGAAGGAGCGCTCGCGCGTCAGATGGCTCCGCTCAGCACTGTTCGACTCGCGCTGAATTACCTTCTCTCCGGTGTGGCGTTCTGTAACTTGAGAACGCACTTCATCGTGGAGAGGACACCCAAGCACATCATCGAGAGGCCGCATCGCGGACACGCGCCGCGGCTCGCTCGGAGTGTGGATCGCTCGACTTACGCTGTGCTGACCCCCGGAGAAATCCGTCGACGCTACGACATCTTCGATGCCGAGCTCGAGGAGAGTGCCGTTGGTGTGGGTGGGCGTAAGCGCTCTGTTGGAGCTCATCCGCGGCGCGCTCACGATCGAATCCTCACGGCAGAGCGATTTCTCTCCGAAGGCGAGACGTCGCGGCTCATTCGGGTACGAAGCACATGGGTCGGGCCCGATACGTTCGATCGAGGTCGCGCTGTGATCAAGGTGATGCTCGACGTGTAGCCGCTGTGTCATGACCGCGTCTACACGGTTCTCCACCGCTCGAAAGAGGCGTCAACATCCGTTGACGCCTCTTAGAGCTTCCGTTTTACGCATGGCGACGCTCCCTCCATTCTCGCGAATGCAGGCGCTTCTCTCTGTTTCAACCGTCGAGATTCGGTTGGTCGTGCTAGGAGGGTTATGCAGAACCATGCTCCGACACCCGGCGAGGCATTCACGTGGTCGATACCCCTTCTTTCACCATC
>JADYYL010000209.1 GCA_020853655.1 Deltaproteobacteria bacterium | reverse complement strand
TATTTGCGAGCAATCGGAGAACGGCTCGTCGTACAGTTGCGGGAGAAGCGGAATAATATCGAGCGCCCCCCGGGGAGAAAGATAGAGCTCCGTGTGTTCGGTTCCGAGGTGCGCCGCCACGCGCTTCGCATGTTGCGCTTCGTTATACGCTCCTTCATCGAAACCAATCGTAAAGGTTCGCACAGGCTTGGAGCTCTGCGCCTGCATCAGAGCGACGACCGCACTGGAGTCGATCCCTCCGGAGAGAAATGCACCAAGAGGCACATCGGCGATCATCCGTAGGCGAATGGAGTCGCGCATGACTCGTTCGACCTCTTCGATTGCATCGTGCTCACTTCCTTCGAACGGATGAGCAAGTCCGTCGCGAACAACTTTAACGGCATCCCAATAGAGACGCGGAGAAATTGCTCCTCCGTTCGCCGTCGGGGCGAAGCCAACCGGCCGCACATAGGCCTGTCTCAGGTCGAGATGAAGGATGCTGGCTTGGGGAAGTTTGTAGATTCCCTTGTAGATACTGTGTGGCGCGGGAATGTAATTATGACACATCAAGAGTGCGAGGCTTCCGCGCTCAACGCTTGCGCCCCGGCTCCCACTCGGTTCTATGGCCTTCAGTTCCGAAGCGAACCGAAATGCTCCATCAATCCATCCATAGTAGAGCGGCTTGACGCCCAGCCGATCTCGAACGAGAGACAGACGTTGCTCTTGACGATCCCAAATGGCAAACGCAAACATTCCATTGAAGCGGGCGACGGCTCGTTCGATCCCCCATTCTTCAATCGCCGCAAGCATCACCTCCGTGTCGCTTCCCCCTCGGAAGCGATGTCCGCGACCAACAAGTTCGGATGACAGGTCCGCGAAGTTGTAGACTTCCCCATTGAAGGTGATGACATAGCGCCCGGACGCGGAGAGCATTGGTTGATGTCCGAGCGGAGAGAGATCGAGAATCGAGAGTCTTGTATGACAGAATCCGATGCCGCGCTCGTAGTCGTGCCATTCCCCCCTATCGTCTGGACCACGAAGACGTAGCGACGTGAGCATTCGATCGAGAGATGAGCGAAGCTCATCCGACCCGCACTGAGCTCGTATTATTCCCCCGATCCCGCACATTTTCGCACCTGCTCGCTTTCAATCACACCTGATTCCGTTGCTCCACTCCCCACTCCCACACTCGCCTCAAAGAGATTCTCGTACATCTGAACGATTCTCGTCAGCGAATAATGCTCGATCACGCGAGATCTGACCTGCTGTCCGATGGCGACGCGTTGAGCATCGCTCAGCGCCAGCACGTTGCACACGGCCTCAGCCAACGCCGCCGTGTTCCGAGGTGGAACGATGCGCGCAGCATCTCCGACGATCAACGCCGAATCCCCAACATCTGTCGCGATGACGGGGAGTGCACTCGACATCGCTTCGCCCAGGACGTTCGGGAATGCCTCGCCGAACGCCGAGGAGCTGACGAGCAGATCCAGCCCCGACAGCACACGGGGCACATCTTTCCGCTCACCGAGAAAGGTAACGCGCCCATCCAATCTCAGTTCCTGCACGAGCGCTGTGAGCACAGTATTGGAGGAATCCAACCCTCGCCCCGTTAACACGAATTTCGCGTTGGATGCTCTGTCGGCAATGATGCGTGCAGCCCGAATGAAATTTGCATGATCTTTCTGGGGATGCGAGCGTCCGACAGCTCCGATAAGGATGTCCCGATCCGACGCGCCAACTTCCCTTCGGAACTGTTCACGCCATTGCACATTCGGCGCGAACTCATCCGTGTCGAATCCGTTGGGGATGTACAGCGAACGTCGAGGATCATAGCCGAGTGCTTCGTGCTGCACCTGCGAGAGGTGAGAACAGTAGATCACGGTGTTCACCGCGGAGGACAGCCGTGCGGATGCCCGAACAATGAGCGCCGTGAGCCTCTTGATTTCACGAATATCGTAGAGGGAGTGACGTATATTCCAGAGCACCGGCGTGCCGGAATGCGCGAAACGCTTCGCCACCGACGCGGCAAGATTGCCGTGGTACATCCACCCTTGGAGCACATCAGGCCGAACGGTTCGGACAATCGATCGCAGCTTGAGCATCGATATCGGACCAGGAATACCAGCGCGCATCCCGAGGACGTGCACAGGAACACCCGCTGCGCGGAGTTGCTCACCAACTGGGCCCCCTTCTAGGAGACTGAGCACGACCGGCTCGAATCGGTCACGATCGATCCTCGAGACGAGCTTCAACAGCATCATCTCCGCTCCCCCGGTGAGCAGGCCCGTTGTGATGAAGAGCACCTTCATAACGCTCCCTCGCTAAGCCGTGCATCGCGAATGTAACCTGGCGATCCGCGATCTCTCAGCGGCTCCGCTCCTTTCGTGCTTTGGGTTGCGTGTACGAAGAGCCACAGCGCATGAAACTGCATCCATGCGATGAAATAGACGAGTTGAAATCGTTGACGGGTGCCCTGAAGCTCGGGGACGAAAGTGTAGAACGCAACAATCAAAGCGAAGTAAAAGAACAGAAGATGCACTTTCGAATCCACGAACCAGAGACGAAAGCCGCCGTAGATCATGGGCAGGAACATCATCCAATGAAATATGGATGGCACAAAGATAAACCCCTCACGCTCGGGCTCAACGTGCCAGAACTGAGGCATCAGTAGAAACCGTATTGAGCCGAACGGCGATACAGAGGTGCTGATGTAGCTCGAGTACTTTGTTTCCCAGGGCTCGAAGTACAGAACGAGGGCCGCAACGACGGCAAGCATCACCCCACGGAGAGCTCCGCGGGCGTGAACAAACATATAGGCGCCAAATGCGCATGTCAGCAATGCAGGGACGTAGTGGCGAAGCATCGAGAACATTCCGAAGAGGACCGCGAGACCCATAACGGCTTTCACGGACACTTTGTTACCGAGTTCAAGAAGGAGGTTCATCGAAGCAATCGTCATGGTGACGACAAGCACGTCCTTGAGGTTGATGAAGGACGACCAGACAATGACATCCCAGTGCAACAGGAAGAAAATCATGAGCGCGTTGCAATAGTCCGACGCGAAACCGAGCCGCGAAGCAAGACGCGCGAGCCAGACGCCACCAAGAAAGGTCAGGATCACGTTCATGAACACGGGCGAGTGATAAAACTCACCGAAGATGTGGAATGAGAAAACATTCCACCAGTAGTAGATCGTATGCTCCGACCCGACGAGCGTGCCGACCGTATCTCCCCCTGGCTCGGCGAACAGTTCGTTGAAAAAGTTGTAACCCGAGCGCTTGATCTCGAGCGCGTGGCGGAAATAAACCCGGTCGTCCTGTTGCAACCACGTCCCGTCATTGAAAACAGCGAAGTGAAAGAGAGGAATGAGGGCTTTCGTCGACGAGACGATCAATGCCGTCGGAAAGGTCACCCGTCGAGAAAGCAGCACAGTTCCGAACACTGCAACGGCGAGCGCCGCCAGGAGGAGTTCTATGGTGAGTCCTTCGGCGATCATCGAACGCGCTCCGTCATGACTTCCTTCGCCTCACGTCCAGAACGAAGCCCCTCGAGTTGCTCGATGGTCCGTTGGGTGAGCGTCGCAGTGGAAAAGTCGGTCGCGATTCTCTGCTGCAAGACCGGCGAGAGAACACTTCGCTCTTGACCGAGCGCCTCATGCCAGCCGCGCGCGAGCCCCAAAGGTGTGTGCTCTCGGATCACCACCCCTTGGTCGCCAACGATGAGGGCCGCGTCGCCGCAGTCCGTCGTTACGCATGGCACGCCACACGCCATCGCTTCGGCGAGCACGTTGGGAAACCCTTCTGCGGCGTTCGAGCACAACGTACAAGCATCGAAGGCGTTATACACACCTCGCATGTCGCTCCGCGCCCCGGCCCAGACAACGGCATTTGCAATGCCGAGACGCTCCGCGAGAGCTTTCAGAGAGACTTCCAGCGATGGCGCTCCCCTCCCAACGCAGACAAACTGCGCATTCCCGAACTGCTCAAGGTAGATTGCAGCCGCTTCAAGGAACAACTCATGACGCTTCTTCGGATCAATCCGAGCGACCAGCCCGATCAGGGGAGTGCTGCCCGGGACGCTCCATTCGCTTCGTATCTCCGCCCGAGCCGCAGCGTCGGGATAGAGCCGACTCGAGTCAATCCCGTTCGGCACATAGACCACTCGCTTCGCACTCCCAAAATCGATCGACGCGGCACGTGAGTTCGCAATGAGGAGATCTGCATATCGGCAGAGGACACGTTCTGCGAGGAAGCTCAGCCGTGCGAGCCAATCGCCGGTCTCATGTCGACTGTTCGAGGTGCGGATTCCCCACACAATTGCCGGAGCGCTCGAGACAAAGCGTCGACTGACGAGTGCGAGGATATTTGCGACAGGAAGATAGCCGTGAACGATATCGGGGGACCGCTCATTCAGTGCCCGGATGAGCCTCCGCACAAAACCGATCGATTCCCAGCGGCCCCGCTTATTCAAGGCGACGAGCTCAACGGCCTTGCATTCTCGGAGTTCCTCCCAGATCTCGCCCCCGGCGTAAAAGGTGAGAACGGAAACCTCATACCGCTCGGCCAGTCCGCGGACGAGTTCGAGGAGTTGACGCTCAGCACCTCCCAGCCCAAGTCTGCGCACGAGGAAGCACACGCGCCTCTTCTGGGCACGAGCGGCGAGGCTCCCGTCACCAGAGTCATGCTCGAGAGGAATCGCCTGGGCGGCGGTCGCTCGATGTGCGTTCACATTCATAGTCAGAGCTCCGAGATACTACGTCTTGAAGCACGGCGTCCCATGCCGGCATGACGACTCGCATTCCGAACCGTTGGACACCTTCTTGGGCGCGCGAGCCGAGCTGCGCACGAAACTTCGGATCCAAAATGAGGCGATCGAGCGCAGCGGCGAATGCAGAGAGATCGCCGTTCGGAACGAGTATTCCGTCAACCCCATCCCGCACAATCGCGCGCGGTCCATGCGGGCAGTCAAAACTGACCACCGGAATGCCGGCGGACATCGCTTCGACGAGGACGTTTCCGAACCCCTCGTAACGTGAAGTCACGGCGAGCATATCGATCGACTTCATCGCGTCCAGCAGTGGTCGAACGACTCCCGCAAAGCGAACCTGAGCCTGAATCCCGAGGCTCTGCGCTTGGCGCTCGAGACGCCCTCGCTCCGGGCCTTCTCCCCAGATCGTCAACGTCACTGTTGGGTGCCGCGCAGCGACGAGAGAGAATGCGTCGAGCAGTCGATCAAATCCCTTCTCCGGCGATAATCGTCCGGCAGCGCCGATACGCCCGAACGTCTCCACTCTCCCGCGGCTCTCTCCTGCAGAAGGAAGGATGAACGCATTAGGAATCACGACCGGCACCCGCCCGATCCACGGTGCAAAATAGTCTCGAGCGCCCTCGGTCTGCACAATCAGTCGCGTCGCCAGCGGATAAAGCCAACGGCGGCCCAGCCGCCAAATGCGGCCGGGGTCCTGCACATTCGGAACGCTATGCTCCGAAAGAACGACGGGCACTCCGCTTCGCCTCGTCGCCAGAATCGTATAGACGTTCATTCGCTCCATGCAGGAGACAACAACGTCCGGAGCCGAGTCGCGAATCGCCGCCCGCAGCTTGGAGACACGCTCAACGTTCCGCTTGAGCGCTTGGAGCCACCCCGTAGAGGGCGCTGCGAGGTTGAGCGCAAGCAGCCGCACTGCCGAATGGAGAGCGAAAAATGGCCGCTCGGAGGGCGAGTTGAAGGTCAGTATCGTGACCTCGTTCCCCCGTTCCGCCCAGTCGTTCGCCATAAGCGCCGTCAGCGCTTCTGCTCCACCGCAACCAAGCGATGAGATGACGATCGTGATCCGCATAGGGCCTAGCTACTCGCACCACAGCGCCACTGGCGGAGTCGTGTTGCGCGACACCAGTAGAATCGCTGGGGGGCAAGAACGAAGGGTTCGCTCGTCGCCGAATTATTTAACGCATCGCCGGTGGCCGGGTAGACTCGAATCGGTTGCGAAACATGGGCATTGAAGACATCCACATGCGCACCGATTCCGTCCGCCTGAACTAAGGGCAGCATCACTCCATGATTCGTTCCATTCGCTGAGATGACGGTGTTGTGTGTGCTCTCGAGCATCGTTGCGGTAGCCCCTGTCACCCCTGTCGCCG
>JADYYL010000208.1 GCA_020853655.1 Deltaproteobacteria bacterium | reverse complement strand
TAGTTTCAGCGGTCATCCTCCGTAGATTTTTTCAAGACTCGATGGCGAAAGAAGCAAAAGAATCCGAAGACTCCAAAGCGAAAGGTAAACCCGGTCCACGTGGCCGCGGTCGTAAACCTGCCGCGACCGCTAACGGAAACGGCAAAGAAGCAGCAACTCCTGAAGTCGCCGGTGACGGCGAAGAGATGGAAGAGCTTCTCGATATTCTCGTCGATGGGGATATCGAAGTTGTCGAAGAAGAAGCCGGTCCAGCAGAAGCTGCACCTGGCCCGCTGCGTATTGCCGAAGAAGAAAGCGACTCCTTCTCTGAAGGAACGATCGCAACTCCGGGCATCGGGAAGAGCAGCGATCCTGTTCGCATGTATCTCCGCGAGATGGGCGGCGTTAGCCTCCTGACTCGCGAAGGCGAAGTCGAAATCGCCAAGCGAATTGAGGTCGGGCAGATCGAGATCACCGATGAACTCGAGCGCTCGCCAGTTTCCCTCGCGTATGTCGTCGACCTCGCTGAAGGCCTGAAGGCCGGAACCGTCCGTTATCGCGATCTCTTCGAAGAGGAAGAGACAACGGTCGAGGAAGAAGAGGAAGAAGAAGAGGACGAGAATAATCCACGGCCCTTCGTCGAAGAAGAGGAAGAAGCCAAGGCCGAACCGGAAGCTCCGCCTCCGCCACCAGACGACGAAGAGCTGAAGAAGAAGTTTCTTCAGAAGGCGATCGGAATCAAGAAGACTCGAAAGAACATCGAGCAGCTTTTTGTGAAGCTCCGAAAGCTGAAGCCCGGAGATCGCGGCTACACCGATATTTTAAAGAAGTACGATAAGCTTCGTGAGAAGTCCGGCGAGAAGATCCGCGAGTTGCAACTTGCCCCGCGGCATGTCGAAGGGATCATCCGGAAGAAGCGACAGTATCTTCAGTTCATTACGGGCGCGGAAAAACGCGCTCATCAGCTCGAGAAAAACTCGGGCCGCCCGGTGCGAGAGCTGTTCGAGTCGGTCGACGAGGTGAAGGGTAACGACCAGCTCGCGTTCAAGCGCGTGTGCCGTCGCCTCAAACTCCGTGCAGACGAAGCTCGCTCGTTCTTGAATGACGTCGCCGACGTAAAGAAGATCATCGACGAAGTCGAAATGACGACGTTGATGACCGGCTCTGAACTGCGACGCAGTGTCAGCTCGGTCACCGTATCGGAATTCAAAGTCCAGAACGCGAAGCGAGAACTGATCGAAGCAAACCTTCGGTTGGTCGTGTCGCTTGCGAAGAAGTACACGAACCGTGGTCTCCAATTCCTCGACCTTATTCAGGAAGGGAACATCGGCTTGATGAAAGCCGTGGATAAGTTCGAGTATCAACGGGGCTATAAGTTCTCGACGTATGCGACGTGGTGGATTCGACAGGCGATCACGCGAGCCATCGCTGATCAAGCCCGCACGATCCGTATCCCCGTCCACATGATCGAGACGATCAACAAGCTCGTGCGCGTGACGCGCTATCTTGTTCAGGAATACGGCCGTGAGCCGACTCCGGAAGAGATCGCGGAGAAGATGGACATCTCGGTCGAGAAGGTCCGCAAGGTGTTGAAGATCGCGAAGGAGCCGATATCGCTCGAAACGCCGATCGGTGACGATGCGGACAGCCATCTCGGCGACTTTATCGAAGACAAGCGCGTGGTCTCTCCGTCGGATGCGGTGGAGAACATCAACCTTCAAGAGCAGACACGTCAGGTTCTTTCGACGCTCACGCCTCGAGAGGAGAAGGTGCTGCGAATGCGCTTCGGTATCGGAGAGAAGAGCGATCATACGCTCGAAGAGGTCGGTAAGAACTTCGACGTCACCCGAGAGCGTATCCGCCAAATCGAAGCGAAGGCGCTCCGCAAACTCCGTCACCCGAGCCGCCTGAAGAAGCTCAAGTCGTTGGTCGAGCGGACCTAATCCGCTCCTCCACCTTCTTCCCTTCCGCCCCATTTCATGGAATGACGGACCGACACGGCCTCATAGCTCAGTTGGTCAGAGCACCCGGCTCATAACCGGAGGGTCCCTGGTTCAAGTCCAGGTGGGGCCACATATATCCCGTTCCCGTCCCTTCTCCGCGTGCCCCACTTGGACTTGAACCAATAGATAGGGCAAGTCCGGGTGGGGCTATCGACCGTATCAAGGATGAGCGCGCACAAAGTGCGAGCGAATCGTTGATACGAACTCGAGGCAAGTTTACCCGCGGCGCCCGTTCGGTCGCATTGCAGGTGGGGCCACATATATCCCGTTTCCGTCCCTTCTCCGCGTGCCCCACTTGGACTTGAACCAATAGATAGGGCAAGTCCGGGTGGGGTCGTCGATCGAATTTTTAAATGGACCGCGTTGCTTGCGGATCATTGAACGATTTGCGTTCAGGATGCGGGCTCGTGCAATGCCAATTGGAGCAGCTTCGAGCAATATCGTGGAGTCGCTGTTCGCTAGCGATAGTTTTGCCTCTCTCCAAAAAAATACCAGAACTCTTGGCGACCGACCTTTTTACAAACCTCTTTTCTCTCCCCACGAAGAAGCACTAGGTCCGAACGGGCGCGGCGTCATGCCGACACGTTCGGACCCTAGCTTTGACGTTGCTTCAATGCTCCTCCCCAGTGTCGTCTGTGTACGAATACGGTCTGGTTGAGGGCAGCACTTCGATGCGGGGCCAGCGCCTGCAGATGTTCCACATCGACCTCCGCAGTTCCTGAACGAACTCCTGGACGTTTGCGGCAGGTACGAGCAGTCGGTCCACGCAGACCGTTGTGGGATCGGGCGGTTCATTCTCGAACACGAGGACCGACCTCATGTCCAAGTCCAGTGAACACTTCTGAGCTGGACTCGTCTCGCGCGCGGCACCGTAGAGCGCGAGCAGCGCGGGTATGTTCGGGTAGACATGGTAGACCCCGCCGTTGTCCCGCTCGATCGCGAACTGAAGTTTCTCGCGAATATTCCTCCAGTCTTTGGTCACTGGAATAGAGAACGCGAGGAGTGTGCGTCGCGAACCGGCGGCAATGGCAAGCCACGCGGGCGCGTCGTTGTCGGGTGTCGCTTCGACGACGCTCCCCTCGTGCATACGGAGAATGAACGACGTCACCGTTCCGACCCTCGTGACGAGCTCTGGGCCGCGTGCATCCGGCGTAGCCGGATGCCTCAGCCAGTCGACCAGCTGTCTCAATCCCATTCTTTCTCTCCCTTCGAGTCGCCAAAAGTCCCGGCGGCGGATGTATCCGCGGCCGAGACCTGTTTGCGAACTACCCGAGCAGAAGTGGAAAGACCGTCGTTAGTTTCAAAACCGGGCGAATGGCTCTGTAATACTAATGACCGCCGAGACTTCAATCAAGGAATGTAGAGGTCTTTTTCATCGAAACTTCATGATCGTGCTCCTCCTCCGGGTAGCCGAGGGCGGAAATCGTCGAAAGAGGCCGCTCATTTCGTTCCGGCCATTGCATGTCTGTACCGCGCGGTCTAACGTCGCTCCGTGGTTACCCCTCCCTATCAAGCACTGCGCGCCCTGGCCGAAAACGATCGAAAGTTCGTCATTCTTTCAGCCCGTCAGGAAGAGCTCACGAAGCGCAAAAATACCCTCCTCAATCATCTCAAGACCGAGCAAGACAAGTTCACGACTCTTCAGGCTCAACACGCTCATCAGCTGCAGACGCAAAGCGCGCGCGAAGTTCAGCTTCGGCAGGAAGAGGAGCGCATCGTCGAAAGACGGAAGCAGATGTCGAACATGGGCGGTTCAAAGGGTGCGAAGTACTTGGAGCGAGATATCGACACCGCCGCTCGAGCGTTGCAGCAGCTCGAAGAACAAGTCATCCGCGCAATGGAAGAGTCCGACCGGATCGGGAAGCACCTCGAAGCTTTTCGAAGTGCGTTAGATGATATGGGCGCGCGGTATGCAAAGGAGATCGAGGAGATCAATCAGAATCTGGAATTATCCCGCAGCGAGTCGATCATTGTCTCTGGGGAACGGGCGGCTCTCGTCGACGCAGTGAATCCTAAGTTTCTGAGCCTGTACGATCGCGTCCGGAAGCGCTTTCCCGCTGACCCCGTCGCTATCGCGCGCGAAGAGGGTTGTGAAAGCTGCCACCGCTCGATCCCCAAACAGACGCTCAATCTCGTTTCGGTCGGTGACACACTTTATCAGTGCCCCGGCTGTAATCGCATCCTGTTGGCGGCGACCGAGGCCGAATAGCCGTCGCCCGCTCTCAGCATTTCAATTTCTACTCCCCAATGTTTTTGGCGGCCTCGTCGAGACAGGTCACACTATTCGTGCGAATATTTGGCCGACTTTGCAACTTGCGAGGGACCAATGGCGGCAGAGACATTTCGGCGATCGAAAGCGCTCTTTGAGCGCGCTCAGCGTGTGATTCCCGGTGGCGTGAATAGTCCGGTGAGGGCGTTCCGCGGCGTCGGTGGCGCACCGCTCTTCTTCGCGAAGGGCGATGGTCCGTTCGTGTACGATGCGGATGGTCGCCGCTACGTTGATTTCGTCGGCTCCTGGGGGCCGCTCATTCTTGGCCACGCTCCGCAACAGATCATCGACGCGATTGCGGAGACGAGCCGACGGGGGACGAGCTTCGGTGCCCCGACGGAACTCGAGGTCCAGCTCGCAGAGTTAATCGTTGAGCTCATCCCATCAGTTGAGATGGTGCGGATGGTAAGTTCCGGGACCGAGGCGACCATGTCTGCCATCAGGCTCGCGCGAGGGTTCACGAAGCGCGATCACATCATCAAGTTCAACGGGTGTTATCACGGGCACTCTGATTCGCTTCTCGTCAAAGCGGGAAGCGGAGTGGCGACGCTCGGTATTGCCGGAAGTCTGGGAGTTCCTGAAGCCTTTGTCGCGCTAACGTCCAGCATCGAGTTCAATGACCTCGCATTGCTTGAACAAACCGTGCAAGAGATTGGCGCCTCGAAGATCGCATGCATCATCCTCGAACCTGTCATCGGGAATAGTGGATTGATTCTCCCGAAGCCTGGATACTTGGAAGGTATGCGTGAACTGTGCACGAAGCACGGTATCGTTCTTATCTTTGATGAAGTGATGACGGGGTTTCGGGTCGCACTCGGAGGAGCCCAGGAGCGCTTTGGGATCAAGCCGGACCTCACGACGTTCGGGAAAGTAATCGGCGGAGGGCGTCCCGTCGGCGCGTTCGGCGGTCGACGCGACATTATGGAGATGCTCGCTCCGCTTGGACCCGTGTATCAAGCGGGTACATTGTCCGGAAATCCGTTGGCCATGACGGCGGGAATCGTCACGCTTGAAACCATTCGGGCAAGCAACCCCTATCCGCACTTCGAGGAACTCGGGGCACGTTGGATCGAGGGGATGAATGAAGCCGGGCGCGAGGCCGGAGTTCCACTGGTTGCTGCGGCATGCGGTTCGATGCTCGGGTTCTTCTTCTCTTCCGCGCCGGTGACAAACTACTCAGAGGCGCTCCAGACCGATGTTGAGCGCTTTAAGAAGTTTTTTCATGCGATGCTCCAAGAGGGAGTGTATCTCGCGCCTTCCGCGTTTGAGGCCGGATTCATTAGCACCGCGCATTCTGAGGAGCACATTGACATTGCCCTCAGCGCCGCGCGTCGTGCGCTAGCGACTGTCGCGTGACCATAGTCTCTCGTGCAGGCGCTGAGCCGGTGATCGTGATCGTCGGCGGAGGGTGTTCTGGCGCCCTCGTCTTCATCAACATGCTGCGAGAGCTCGCGAGCCACGCTCTTACGTCTCGATTGATCATGTTTGAGCGGACCAAGCAGGTCGCTCGCGGTGTCGCGTATTCGACTCAGTCACCAGCCCATATTCTGAACGTTCCGGCGGACGCGATGGGGGCGGGCTCGGACAATCCTCGCTCTTTCCACGAATGGCTTGTTGCTCGCGGTGAGCCTTATCAAGCGGGCGACTTCGCGCCGCGCTCGCTTTACGGAGATTACCTTACCGAGCTTTTGGAGGCAGAACGCGCGAAACATGCACATCTCTGTGCCGAGATTGTTCGTGACGATGTGGTCGGAGTGTCGCGAGGATCTCCCGCTCGGTGGCTCGTGAAGCGACTGTCCGGTGTCGATATCGAAGCTGATTTTGTTGTCTTTGCGACGGGGAACGATCGTCCGAGTATCCCCACGCCGTTGCGATCGATTGTGTCG
This sequence comes from Deltaproteobacteria bacterium, assembly GCA_020853655.1. Lineage (GTDB taxonomy): Bacteria > Bdellovibrionota_C > UBA2361 > SZUA-149 > JADYYL01 > JADYYL01. The sequence goes on along the minus strand of JADYYL010000208.1, from coordinate 608 downwards.
TCAAGTCGGTTCATTGCGAATCCGTGGGCGCCTACGCCGGAAGGCGTTGCCCGAAGCGAGCGCGTGTTGATCGTCGGAACAAGTTTGACAGCGATCGACACGATTCTCGATCTCGAACGCCGAGAGGCGCACTGCGAGTATACACTCCTGTCGCGCCACGGCCTTCTGCCCCTCTCGCATGAGCGCGGGAGGATGGCTACTCCGTGCACAGAATCTCTCTCGACGTTTGCTACGGTTCGGAGCGCAATGCGCTGGTTACGAGCTGCTGCCAAACAGCGGCCGTGGATCGAGGTGGTTGATTCGCTCCGCCCTCATCTGCCGACAATCTGGCGATCATGGAGTCCGGCGGAGCAGGGTCGGTTTGTGCGCCATCCTCGTGCGCAGTGGCTTGCTCATCGGCACAGGGCGCCAGCAGAGTCGTTGGGTGTTCTCCGGACGCTCGCTGACCAGGGCCGTCTTCGAGTGATCGCCGGCTCGCTGACTCACGCGGAAGCGGACGAGGATGGGTGTCACGTCGAGTATCGACCTCGGGGCAGTAGGAGGAGCGAGAATCTGAGCGTGGACTATGTGCTCAACTGCTCTGGCCCCGCCGAAGAGCCGACGGACGC
>JADYYL010000207.1 GCA_020853655.1 Deltaproteobacteria bacterium | reverse complement strand
GCCGAGACACAACATTACATGGAGCTCTGACACCGACCCGCTTCGCAGCGAATCTGTATCGGCCTGCGACACGGCACACTCCGCGCGCAATCCGGAAGCGCGTTCGCATCAACCAGTCGAAACGCTCGACATGGTTGCGCGGCTTCGCACTCTCTGTCCCGGCAATAATGCGAGCACGACGAGTGAATCTCGGGAAGTGGTCGACACTCCGAGTCTTGCGAGCACGTTTCGCTGAGGGGTTGTCGTTCTCGCTCGTTAGCCACTGCCGACGATAAAAAGAACATGGTCGCCAGTGCAGCACACGTAAGCACTCGGATTGTTATTCTCAGTTGAGTAAACATCTTTTCTCTCCTATTCGCGCCATCTTACCAGCCGTGTCATTTCGCCCATTGGCACGGCGTAGAGGCGCTGGTTTGAAACGGAAGACTATTCACAACGCCGCTATCGGTTGACCTACTAGGCGCCGACCGCGGAACGCCAGTCAATCCCGAAACGAGCAAGATACTTTCTCAACCGATCGGCGTCATTGAAGTTCGACTTCCCCTGGCGGCTTACCGCGAAGAGCTTCCTCCCTGCTTCCGAGAGAGTTTTCGACTCAGCGCAGATCCTCAACACGGCGACAAGCTGAACTCGGTCGAACTCATCCAGCGTCTCGGCGAGCGCTGGTGGAAGCCTTATGTGCTCCGCGAAACTCGTTCCTTGGTTTAGGTCCGATGTTGAGGCTCTCCATGCTGCGCGCAACCTCGCGAGCTCATCCTCGACATTGGGCACTGCGATTCGACCCGACTCCGCGAGCGTGCCCATTCTCGTCACAGCAGCATTCAGGTCGCGGAAGTTTGCACCCCATGTCGCCTCGGACGACGTTGCAAACTTAAGGAACAGTTCGTGCGCTTCCTTGTTGAACGATACTCGGGCGTTGTTCTTCTGTGAGTATCGCTCCAGCTCAAAGGCGATGTTCGGCGCAATGTCTTCGGGACGGTCCTTCAGACCTGGGAGTTGGAAGCACCAGAGATTGATCCGGGCGAGGAGGTCCTCGCGGAACGTTCCCGCCTTGACGGCGGATTGAAGGTCGCGATTGGTGCCCGCGATCAGCTGGAACTCACTCGAAACCTCTTTGTCCGCACCGACCGGAAAGAATAGCTTTTCTTCGATGGCGCGAAGGAGCATGGCCTGCTCATCAAGTCCCAGCTCCGCGATCTCATCAAGGAACAGCATTCCGCCGTGCGCGCTGAGAAGCAGCCCATCCCGCGCGTTCGCCGCCCCGGTGAATGAGCCTTTCGTGTGTCCGAACAATGTGGACATTGCACCGTCGCCGCGAATGGTCGCGCAGTTGACGTTGATGAATTTGCCGCCGAGCTGATTCCGCGATCGTTTCAGTTCAAAGATCTTCCGAGCAAGCTGGGATTTACCCGCGCCCGTGGGACCCAGGAGTAGGATCGGCGCCTTCGAGGCGAGCGCCACTCGTTCAATGCGCTCAATGAGTTCGTTGAACTTCTTGTTTCTCGTTTCGATGCCGGACTTGAGGAAGGAGACATCATCCTTTGTCGCCTTGTTGAATCGAGACGCGATCTTGTCGTAGCGCGAAAGATCGAGATCGATGATCCGATACTCCCCTGCCAGAGTTTGTGCCTTTTCCGCAGATTCTCGGGAGGGCGGAGAAGACTGAATCAACTGCGCGGGGAAGTAGCGCGCCTCAGCGAGCAGGAAGAGGCAAATCTGAGCGACGTGTGTGCCGGTCGTAATGTGGAGGAGGTAGTGTTCGGTCTCGGTATCCCAAGGATATGCCCGGGCGAAGTCGAGGAGCGCGGCGTAAACCTCCTCGAAATCCCAAGGGTCTTTAATCTGAATCGTTCGCGGGACGACGACCGTCTCCGGCGACACGGCGATGATGTCCTCGGAGACGCGGGTTGCAAGGGTCGTAAACCGCCGATCGAAGAGGAGCTCGTAACGATCGACGAGTAGGTCTTGGTGTTGGCAGAGTGAGATGGATGGGCGCCACTGCTCCCAGCGTCGCGCGCTGTTCGGGCCGCGATCCAGAGTCGTTCCGAGAAACCCAAGGAGAACTGTCTTCTTCGCCATAGACAATCTTCTAACATTTTAGATGAGAGTCTAAAACCCCGACACCTTACGCTCGCCGTCAGATCCGAAGATCTCGCCTACTTGGAATATTCGTGAGCGTTTCCAGAAAGTTAGCTCGTGGCTCGGTTTCGCAGGTTCGCTTGGCACGCTTCATGCTTATGACACTGCATCGAGTGCGCCGACATAGTGTCGGCGCGATGAATAAGCAGAGGGCGTCATGGCGAACAAGAATCTCTTCAAGTCGATCGCAGGGAAACTGATCCCAGCAGCGAACACGGTGAACTCGCACGGAGCTCCGGCTTACGCGCTCACCGCGGAGCAAGCGCTTGCGCAATACGCGATGACTGGGTGCTTGAACGCGACGTTCTATGCGTCAGCGGAAGATCAGCTCGCGGCAGTGCTGGACCTAGCGAACAAGGTCGAGCCCGAATTCGTGGCGAAGCTCGCAATCTATGCGCGGGAGTCGGGACATATGAAGGACCTGCCGGCACTTTTGTGCGCCGTGCTGTCAATGCGCGACCCGCAGCTCCTTAAGGCGGTGTTCCCTCGCGTTATCGATAGCGGAAAGATGCTGCGGAACTTCGTGCAGATCATGCGCTCGGGAACTGTGGGCCGGAAGTCGCTGGGCTCACTGCCGAAGAAGCTCGTGCTGGAGTGGCTGAACGCGCGGTCGGAGGACGCTCTGTTTCGCGACTCCGTCGGAGCGTCGCCATCGCTCGAGGATGTCGTAAAGATGGTGCATCCGAAGCCGACGGTCCCGGAGCGCGAAGCGTTCTACGGATACCTGCTCGGGAAGGCGCACAACGCAGAGCTTCTGCCGAAAGCCGTCAAGGAGTTCGAGGCCTACAAGGCGAAGACGTCAGAGGTGGTGCCAGCGGTGCCGTTTCAAATGCTGACGTCACTCTCGCTTGGAAAAGCAGAGTGGATCGAGATCGCGCGGAACGCCGGGTGGCAAATGACGCGCATGAATCTCAATACGTTTCTGCGCCACGGCGTGTTCGAAGAGCGCTTTATGGTGCTGAAGATTGCCGAGCGACTGCGTGACAAGGCGGCGATCCGGAAGGCAAAGGCGTTTCCGTATCAGCTCATGACGGCCTATCTGTCTGTGGGAACGAAGATGCCGCTGGAGATCAAAGAAGCGCTGCAAGACGCGATGGAGATCGCCGTCGAGAACATTCCGGCGGTGGCAGGGCGGGTCGTTGTGTGTACGGATGTTTCCGGATCCATGAGATCTCCGGCGACGGGATACCGCGAGGGATCGACGACGGCAACGCGTTGCATCGACGTCGCGGCGCTGCTTGCGGCAGCGATGCTGCGGAAGAATACGAGCGCGCGCGTCATTCCGTTCGAACAGCACGTGGTGAACATCGCGCTCAATCCACGAGACTCGATCATGACCAACGCGCAGAAATTGGCGGCGGTCGGTGGCGGAGGAACGAACTGCAGCGCGCCACTGGCGATGTTGAACGCCGAGAAGGCAAACGCAGAGCTGGTGTTGCTGGTGTCGGACAACGAATCGTGGCTCGACGCAAGACGTCTGCGCGGAACGGGATTGATGGAGCAGTGGCAGGTGTTCAAAGCGCGGAATCCAGCGGCAAGACTTGTGTGCTTGGATATCCAGCCGAACACGACGACCCAGGCACTCGGACGGGAGGACATCCTGAACGTCGGCGGGTTCTCGGACGCGGTCTTCGAAGTAATTGGTCAGTTTGCAGAAGGGAGAATGGGATCGAATTACTTCGTTGAACAGATCCGAATGGTC
>JADYYL010000206.1 GCA_020853655.1 Deltaproteobacteria bacterium | reverse complement strand
GTCGCCGTTCTTCGCGACTTGCGCAGACGGCCTGTCGATAAATGACTGATGCGTTTGCACCACGTCGTCATAGGAGATGTGTCCGCGAGAAGCAGCGAAGAGCTGACGATACATCGTGTCGCGATACACCCGGAGAGGCGCACGAAGTTCGCCCGGGGCCTCCGCGTTCTGCAAGTGGGTGACAATCTCGGAAAGTTGGTCCGCGGTCTCAGCGCTCATCGGCGAAAGCAGAGGTTTGGTTCTGGACAGTTCGATTGCACCGAGGGTGCTTCTCAAAGATTCGGCTTCGCTCGGTCGAAGCGACGCGAATCGGGAATTCGATTCCACGGAGGCAGAGCGTGCATCAGGGGCGAGTGTTCTGATCTCGAGTGAACTTGTTTGGACCGGTTTCCCGCTTAGCCGGGCCGGGGCGATGATGCCGTTGCTCGGATTCGTTGGCGGGGGAACAACCACCTCTGGTTCAAGATGAGATGCAACGTCAGGGATCACCTGAATTTGACTCAGGATGCCGCTGACGCCTCCGGGTATAGGTCCAAGTATTCCCCGCACAGAGAGCGAAGTCGGGGAGACCGATTGGAGCATGTGAAACTGTGCGTACCCTTCTTTAGATAGCTTCGCGAGCTCCGCGCGGTCGCCGCTTCGTTTGAACGAAGTATCCGCGGTCAGCATCAATGCAAACGCCCTGCGCTCAGCGAGGACGGCGAACATCTCGTTCCCCTCGTGATACCCCTCAGCTCGCAGATCCCCGAGGGCCGCGTCGTAGGAGATCATGGCGGATGCCGCAGCAGGATCTCCAAATGCACGCTCGTAACGTTGATAGAGCTGATTCAAGGCCGGATCGCGGCGTACCGCAGAAAGTTGAGCTTGAGTGAGAGATCGTACGTCGAGTGCGTCGTATGTGTCGAGAGCGCCTTGCGCCGGCGCATACGACAGGCCGCGGGCCTCTTTGTGCGAGGCCATAACCCGAATCAATGAATCAACTCTCTCCGGCGTGAATCCATCAGTGGTGCCTTTGCGCAAATGAGAGAAGGCGAGATGCTCAAATTTATAAAGTGCCGTGCTTCGAACTTCGAGGGATCTCGGAGACATTCCGTGCGCCGCAAAATCTGCAAGCTCACGGTCCACAGCGACCCCTTCCAGCGCGCCTATCGAATCGTATCCTTGACGCGCGTATTCGACGAGCTTCGCCAGTTCGCGGTTCCGATCGTGAAGAATGGCCAATTTGCGAGAACGCTCCTCGGGGGCGAGCTCGTCGAGGGCGCGAACCACGTTCTCCACGGCACCCCACGAAGACCATTGCCCGAACCGCTCGGATGAGGACGTCTTCAGCGCACCGAGAGCGCGAAGGGAACGACCGTGCTGTTCCTCGTGTGAGGCGCCCGAGAAGTCTAGGTCAGGCGAGAAGACAAAGCTCTTTCGCGCGTCGTCGTAGTACCCTTGAACCCGAGCACCCACGAGCGTGGGGTCGATTGCCACTCGATACTGCTCTGGGGGATAATCCCTCATCAGAGACGCGAGCCCCTCGTGGGACAGCGCCCGCGCTGTCGGTGCTGAGGGGATCTCCACTGGGTCCACTTTCTCGGTGGGCCGAAAGAGATACAAACGCGCGGCTGTTCTGAATTGCTCGAGCTCGTTCGCGACATCTGTGCTGGGGCGTGAGGCGGGGACCCGCTGAATGTCATAGTCGAAGCGCGTGTCGCTCTCCGCACGCTTCGCATCGATTCCTTCCACGAGAAGGGTACCACGCACGAGCTCGTCTCGCACGACGAGTTGGGCTCGATCTCGAACGGGGTGTTGATTCGTGTTCGATGCTTGAAAAACGATTCTCGCGGCTTCATCCGACATCGGCGTTGGTTGTTGCAACGGCATCAACGAACCCGTCTCGGCGGTGACAGCATCGGCTATCCGTCTGAGGCGAGAGGTGGACTCTGCCGTAAGACGGCCGGTGTGCGCGATGAGGTCCGCCGCTTCTGGTCGACCTTGACGAAGAGCGGTGAAATATCCAAGTTCAAACGAGGATCGGGGAATCGGAGCGAGGACGCCAGCATTCGGGTGAGAGAGCGTCCTCTCGAGAAAATCAAGTGACCCGAGTTCTAGGTGTACAATCGCACCGTCGCGGGCAGCATTCAGCTCCGTCACTACACTGTCGATCGTAATCGGGCGTCTGCGAATCTCCGGCCAGTTGAGGACAATCTCCGTTAGCCGCTCCGTGTGTCCCATTGAGAGGTGCATCAGCGCCAGCTTCTCCGCGAGAGACCCCGGCGTGTCGGAGTCCGAGAGCGCCTCAATGAGTGGGCGCATTTCACGCAGTTCGTGCTCCGGGATCGCCAAGGGATCCCTTGAGATCCCTTGGGCGAATGCCTTTCGAGCTGCTGGTGTGGCGAGCGATTCTGGCTTGATGCCCAGATCCTCACCCATGCGCCAAATATCTGCGATATCGAGCGATCCAGCGGCGTAGATGGTGCGCCTTACCGCTACTGTGAGCACCTCTCGATCTTGCCGCATGATCGCGGGGTCAACATACTTGGCAACGACGCTCGTGAGCTCTGAGAGTGGCGATGCAGGGAAATGGTGGCGCACAAGATCGAGCAACGGCTCTTGAAACGCATTTGAGCTCTTCAGAGAGGGAGCCATCCGTAGGAGCTGGGTTCCAGCGAGTTCCGCTTCGTGGAGAGATTGACCAGAGGACTGAAGCTCGTGGATTCCGACGGCAAGTCGTCGGCCTAAGTGCAAGGCTACCTCATCAGAGTCAAGGTGCTTATGCAGCGAAGGAACAGCTTCGAGACGCTGAACAAGTTCGAGCGGCGTCAGTCGGCTCGATGCGGGCGATCGGATCGCCAAATCGATAAACGCATGATCGTCTTCCGGGGAGATGCGGAACACGCTGCGAAGCTGCTCTAGTTCGGCGGTCCTCCCGCGATTCCAGAGCCGGTAACCCGTGGAGTGAACGAGAGTGCTCAATTCTTGGCTGGCGTTGATCGCATCGCGAATCGCGACGGAGTCGGTAAGCAAAGGAAGTGACGTAACGTCGTTGCTCTCGAGTTGTTTGTCGATGGAGCGGATGAGTTGTCGCAGTGTCTCGCGATCTCCGCTCCCCGCCTCGAATCGCTTCGCAAGTGCCGCGGGCGAGTCGGGTGCGCTTGCGCCTAGAAGTCCCTCTGGAAGAGGGGGGAGGGAGGGCGGCTCGCTCATCCGGACGGGAGAAGCGAGTGGAGGAAGTTCCGCCGGTATTCCAATCGTCGTCATCAAATGCGGCGTCGAGGGGAGCAGCGGGCCTGAGCCGGAGTTCCCCGAAGCAGCTACTGACCCTCTTGCCTCGAGTGCGAGATCGCCGAGTTTGTTCGTGCTCTGTACCGCACCCGCAAAGAGTGCGAGCTTTCCCAAATTGCTGAGCACCTGTTGCTGCTGGCGAGACTTCGCTTCGGGAGAGAGGTTCGTTCCTTCGAGTTCGACGAGCGTCGCAATCGCCTGATATCCTGCGGCGCCCATCATGCCGGTCCCGGCGAGTGCCTCCGAGATGCCACCGAACTCTT
>JADYYL010000205.1 GCA_020853655.1 Deltaproteobacteria bacterium | reverse complement strand
GCACTCCTGATCACCCCAATCTGCCCGCACTCGCTGACGAGCCGACCCCTCGTTCTCCCCGGCTCCTCCGTCATCAATCTGACGGTTTCCGATCTCTCCGCCGAAGAAGAGACCGTGCACCTCACCTCAGACGGACAAAAAGGGATGCGACTGACCAACGGGGCGAAAGTACGCATTCAGACTTCGGAACACTACGTCAACTTCGTCGCGTCACCGACAAAGAGCTACTACCAACTCCTCGGAACGAAGCTGAAGTGGGCGAACGGGTAGCAGCTACACCCTTGTCTCCCTTCCCCCTGGGAGCGTAATCTCTGATATGGATTGGGCTCTGATATCGATACGGTTTCCGCGATCGGTGAAACGGCAACCACAACAGCGAGGCCGCGCAGTATGCTCCTCAGACTGAGAATCCAAAATTTCGTGCTCGTCGACTCACTTGAGATCGAACTGGCTCCCGGGATGAACGTGATCACCGGTGAGACCGGCGCTGGCAAGTCGATCTTGCTCAAGGCGCTCGAAATGCTCGCGGGGGAACGAACGAACGGTTCCGTTGTTCGTCGCGGCGCGGAGCGTAGCGAGATCGAAGCACAGTTTGTCCTCACGGAGGAACTGCGCAGCGAGATCATCGAAGAGAATCCAAACATCGCCGAGATCCTCCACGACGAAGACGAGATCATCCTCCGTCGCACAATCGATCAATCCGGCCGGGGGAAGATCACGGCGAACGGCCGCCTGGTCACGCGCGGTGAGATCCAACACCTCACCCCTCTTCTCTTCGAGATCACCGGACAACACGAGAGTCACCTCCTGACCCAAAGCAAGGAGCATCTGCGCCTCCTCGATCGCTTCGGCACTGATGACACTCTCCTGGGAGAAGTTTCTGCCGCATACGCCGCCTATCGCGATGCTAAATCTCTTCTCGATCAGCTCCGCAGCTCAAGTGGTGAGAAGAAGGAATACTTTCGCCGTGTCGGCTTCGAATGCGAAGAGCTTCGTTCCGCCGCGCTGAAACGGGGCGAGCGCGATCAACTGGATGCTCGACTGGAGCAAAGCGCAAATGCCGAGTTTCTCACGCAGACGGGAAGCCAACTCCTTGATGCACTCGAAGGCGAGCAAGACGGCGTGCTCTCGCAGCTCTCGCGGATGAGACATCTCGCGGAGCAGATGGTGCGCAAAGACCCTCGCGTTTCCTCGGTCGCCGCACTCCTTGAGAACGCATCGGTGCAACTCTCCGAGGCGCGCTTCACGCTGAGTGACTGGGCAGCTTCAGTGTCGCTCGATCCGGACGAGCTCGAAAACCTGCGCGAGCGCATCTCCGAGATCGCGCGCCTCGAACGCAAGTATGGCCGGGAAGAATCGGCGCTCATCGATTACTACGAGACGATTGCCGCAGAGGTGGCTGCGTGGGAGTCGGGCAGCCTCGACGAAAGCAAGCTGGAAGAGCGCGTCCGCGCAACCCGTGCCGCGTTCGACGTCGTTGCAACAAAGCTCACCGCGGCGCGCAGGGTGAGTGGCGAGAAACTCTCGAAGCTCGTCGAGCACGAGCTTTCCGACCTGAAGATGGACCGCGCGCGATTCTCTCTGGAGATCAAGCTGCGCGATCCTTCCGAAGCGGGAGCCGACGATTTGCAGTTCCTCTTTTCTGCAAACCCAGGTGAACCTCTCCGTCCGCTGAATCAAGTCGCATCAGGCGGCGAGCTCTCGCGCGTACTCCTCATCCTCAAAACCTTGCTCCGCTCAGCGGCGGGTTCGACGCTGCAGGTCTTCGACGAAATCGACACCGGGATCGGCGGCGCAGTCGCGCAGCTCGTCGGTGAGAAGATTCGAAGCCTCACGCCGCACTCGCAAGTTCTGCTTGTGACCCACGCACCGCAGATCGCATCGCTCGGTGACCGCCATTTCGTGATCTGGAAGGAACAGCTCGAAGACACGACGACGGCAAACATTCGGGTCCTCGCAGAACCGGAACGAGTGCAGGAGATCGCGCGCATGCTTGCCGGAAAGCAGGTCTCATCGAAGTTCGAGGATTCTGCTCGAGAGCTGCTCGCCTTGGGACGCACGCTCGGAAACGAAGTGGCCACGCCGTCGCCTTCCAAAGTAAAGAGCAGCGAGAAAGCACCCGCGAAAGGCCTGGCCAAGACGACGGCGAAGACCCCTCCATCCAAAGCCAAAACCGCGGCCAAGAGCAGCGCACCGCAATAGGTTCAGACTCCCCTCAAATCAGAGCCGCAAAACTTCGATTGACTTTGTATTTCGATGATTGTAGAAATATAGAATGTCATCCGAAACTGAGAACATAAGTCACTACGCCGATATGTTCGCCGCCCTCGGCGCCGAACCGCGGTTGCGCATCCTGAAGCTGCTGCTGTCTGCCCATCCGGACGGAATGGTCGTGAACGAGATTCAGGCAGAGACCGATATCGCGGCATCCACGCTCTCGCACCATCTCGAGAAACTCCGGATCGACGATCTTGTCGTCTCTGAGCGAGAGAAGACATTCATCCGTTATCGCGCGAACACCACAGCCCTCGAAGATCTTCTCCGATTTTTGTACGCCGAATGCTGCACACGAAACAAAGCCATTGAACCGAAACGCATCACCATCTGTAAATGAAGAGGAACATATGAGCGCACCAGAAGAGAACGTCAAAGAAGTCGTCCGAGAGAAGTATGGCCAAGCGGCTCTCCGCGCCCGCGCCGGTGTTGGAAACTCATGTTGCGGTGGGGCGTCGGCCCTTGGCGATTGCGCCGATCCAATCACTTCAAATCTTTACGATTCGACCCAAGAAGGCCAAGTTCCCGAGCTCGCGATGAAAGCATCGCTCGGCTGTGGCAATCCGACGGCGCTCGCTGAATTGAAAGCTGGCGAAGTCGTTCTCGACCTCGGCTCCGGCGGAGGGATCGACGTGATCCTCTCTGCGCAGCGCGTCGGTCTGACCGGAAAGGCTTACGGTCTTGATATGACCGACGAGATGCTTGCTGTCGCGGAAGAGAACAAGCGAAAGAGCGGCCTGACAAACATCGAGTTTCTGAAAGGCGAGATCGAGAACATCCCGCTGCCGGATAACTCCGTCGACGTGATCATTTCGAATTGCGTGATCAACCTTTCCGGAGACAAAGATCGCGTGCTCAAGGAAGCGTTCCGCGTCCTGAAACCTGGCGGCCGATTCGCAGTTTCTGACGTCGTTGTGCGGGGCGAAGTCCCGGAAGAGATCCGCAAGAGTATGGAACTCTGGGTCGGATGCGTCGCCGGCGCACTCGGCGACACGGAGTACCTCTCGAAGCTCACCGCTGCAGGATTCGAGAAGGCCGAGATCGAACCGACCCGCGAATACACGCTCGAAGATGCTCGCACATTCTTGGCGAGCGAAGGCCTCAATGTTGACGCGCTTGCGCAAAAGATCGACGGCACGTTCATCAGCGGATTCATCCGCGCAACGAAGCCCACGCGCACCTGCTGTGCACCTGGGTGTTGTTAGCTCCATGACGGCGGCGACGAGGGGACGAGCCTCGTCGCGAGATCACGAGTACCTCTTTCATCGCGACGACACTGCAGCTCGTGCATGATGAGCGCCCTCCACGGCGCTCATCGCTCATAAATTCTTTTGCAGTGTTCACTGCGAGTTACCCCTCATTGCCGCACGATCGTCTCGGAAATGACTTCCTTCGCGCTCTCCGCAGGCCTAAAATATTGAAATTCGCCCGGAGCGTGGTAAACCCTCTGAGCTGTTCACGAATCAGCGCCTTCGCTGTCCGTTGGTAATTAAGGATGACACGCTTGTTGCGTGCTCATTCAAAGCGAAGCGCGTCTTAAGACTCGTTGAATCGGAGCCGGGATATGTTTGCTCGACTGACCTTCACGAGAAAGCTGATCCGTTTTGGTAACACTCTCCTCTGGGGAGCCGTGTGCGCGACGCTTGGGTTCTACGGCGGCGCGACCTTCATGACCAATTCGACGGATGAGGAATTCAAGTCACTTGCTTCGCAGGTAAAGACACTCCGTGCCTGGGAAGCGAAAGTCGCGCGTGGCGAGGAGAAACTCCGCAGCGCTCTGACGCAACTCGTTTCGAATGCCCCCGCACATCCGCCGATGTACACCCGCGCGGGAACACCAAAGCAGACCGGCATCGGGGGAGGACGTGAGCGTCACTCCAAGATGTATCGCTCCGGCAAGCTCGACATGAGCCTTGTCGAAGCAGTGCTGTCAGGCACCAGAGTGAATGGCGGACAGCTCTATTCTGGCGGAGACCTCTCCGGACTGTCGTTACTTCTCCGCTCGCTTCCGCTCGGCTATCCCGTCGACGGCCCGATCTCATCGGTCTTTGGGCACCGCATCTCGCCGATCTCCGGCTCGCCTCAGCTTCACACCGGCCTCGATTTCTCTGTTGTTTCCTCAACTCCCGTT
>JADYYL010000204.1 GCA_020853655.1 Deltaproteobacteria bacterium | reverse complement strand
CCGAGGCCGACGAAGAGAAGATGATCTCCAGAGGTAGTCGGCCATGCGCAAGCCGTGGCGCTGATGTCGGTCGAGGTTACGAGTTGGACTGGTCGCACGGGCCGAAGCCCTAGCTTGTCAGCCGCGGCTTGAACGTTCTTCAACAGCGGCCCAAAAATGTCGTGCGTTTGATGCATATCGAAGGGAGTCGCAGGTTGAAATTCTGTCGCGAGCCGTTCGAGGTGCTTTACGGGATCTGAATCGGCATTGAATGCAGGGACGTGCAATCTGAGGCGCGACGAGTTTGCCTGCAACCAAGAGGCCCAGCTTTTCGCGTTGAAAATCTCTTCCGAATCCGGCGTTAGCAGCTGTCTCTGAAGATATTCAATGTAGCGATCGTGGTCATCACTAGATGGCATCCTCGGCGAGCCTTTCGTGGGTCATAAGAGTGTCTCCCTCTCCCGCTGGCCGCCGGCCTCATACACTTCAACGACGAATTCACGAAGGTCCGGAACAGAGTAGTCGACTGTTACCTCGGCGACGGCACCTTTCGGCCCATATTTCTTCAGCCTTTCCGTCAGAGGATACTCATCGATCGGCAGGAAGGTTTTGCGTCCGCGCGGCCACGCCATCGGCTGTGTTGCACCGCTGTTCATATGACACAAAAGCACTCGGTCTCCATGACGGGCGACGAGTTGGGCCGCATCTACGACCACGATGGTTTGGCGGTCAGCCTCGTACTCCCTAGCGTAGCGCAGGATACCAAGTCGGCTCTCCGGCCCCCAGAAAAACACTTTTCGATTGAGAAGCCGATACCACTCTGTAGGTGTAAGGCCGTCTTCGAGCGCCTTCACAAGCTTCTTTTCGTTCAGAGGGATCTGATCGCGGAGTAGGGCTCGACCATGGGTCGGGTGTGTGATTTCTGCAGATTTGGAGCGTCGCGCTGATTCGAGATGTTCTCGCCTCGCCCCGTTCACACCAAAAAGATCGAGCAGCGCGGTTGTGCTTAGGAGACCATGACGTTTGATGCTCGGCCATGCTCCCTCGTGCGCCATGTGAAAGAGGCGCGGATAAAGCTGAACGAGAAGGTTCCGATTCGACATTCCTCACCACGCTCTTCGGTCGATTATGCTGCGGTGGTCAAACCGAGTCGCAATCAAAGAAACGGGTGCCGATGCGACGCACTCGATCTCTTCTATGAACCGCAGTGTCTCCTCGCTGAGCTGTTCGAAGCGGCGAGCTTCGGCGTTTAGCCTATCGATGTAGTCGGCGAAGGTCAGAGCGATATCTGTCGGGCCGTTCAGCGAAACAGCTTTTCGCAAGAGGGACCAGTTGAACTCGGCAACGCGTCGATCCCTTTTTGTTGTAGACGTTTTTTCACTCTTTTTGAGCTTAGCTAAAGGTATGCCGGAACGCTTCGATACTGCCGCCCAAGAGAGATCGACGCCCATTGGACCGGACGTGCCGCTGGGCGGGCTTTGAACGCGGATAGGGTAGCTTCGGACGACCACGATCGTACGCCGAACGCGTGTCGGTGCGATACCTGCTTCTGCCAGACAGCCACTGCCGGAAGTGTCGCGCGAGGTCACATATGGATAAGTGCCGTGGTGCAGGCTGAGGCCAGTACCCTGCGTGCCTTCAACGAAGACGCGCTTCCCGACAGAAAACGCATCATCGAGCACCCGCAACGTTTCCTTCAAATACGGCTTGAGTTCCGCCGATTCCTTAGCAAGCTTCACTTTCGGGCGCGCGGCGGAGCGAAGAATCTTTCTGCTTGTCGCCTTTCCCACGCCCTGAGCGGTACTGCCAATCTCTCCTTTCAAAGTTCTCTCTTCAAAACGGATGTCGGTCTCGTCGATCAACATCGCACAAGGGTCGATCGAAAGCCTGTCAACGGTGATCGTGCACTCGGAAATCTCCTTCAACAACTTCGGCACCGATAGGACCGCACCCGGCCCGATGATCAGTCCCGCTTCCGTGCGGCGCGTTCCCGATGGGAGTTGATGATGGGTGTACGGCTCCGGCTCCTCATAGACTTTGTGCCCAGCGTTTGGGCCTCCCACGCGTAGGAGGTAGTCGTACTCGGGTGCAAGAAAAGAAGCGATGTGCCCCTTCCCTTCGCTGCCGTACTGCCCGCCTATTAGGACATCTACGAGGGGTTGGACTCGCCGGCCATAGAGGCCAAGGCGGCTCGCGACCCGAACTAAGACATCGGAATCAGTGCAGCGGCCGGAGTCGATCACGACATCCGCGTCGGCTTTTAAAGTGTCGACATCCTTCTCAGTCGAATCTTTTCGCGCCTGCTCGTAAGTCGGTAATTCTTTGATTCGAGCCTTCCGGCGGCGCGCGTTGTAGCGCCTCTCCAGGACTTTTTCGTCGGCCGTGAGGTGGATGTGTACGACTTGTGAGCCGAATGCTCTCCTCACACCATCGATTTGCTTTTTTATCCGCACAGAGTCGACAACGACATTACCGTTGGCTCCCGTTTCTTGGACCCTTTGAGCCAAGGACTTCGCAATCCACTCCCCTTTTGTCCTCTTGTCGAGCGCCTCTCCTGCTTTCTGGAGGGCTCCTCGCTCCGAGGGGCTATCCTTCATGAGCTGTTGACTGAGCTCTCTGGTCTTGAAGACAGTAAATCCGAACCGGGCTACAAGCTCGTCGCAGAGCGTTGTCTTTCCGGCGGCAATCGGGCCGGAAAGGAGGACTATGACTCGGGTCATCAGCCGATTCGTTCTCCTCTTCTATGAAACTGGGTTCAACGAAAGCTGCGCGGCGCTTGAAGAGACACTCGTATCCGGAAGGTCGTAGACCGTAACGCAGAGGTTCGCGGCAATCAGGGAGGAATGGATGAGTTCCTCGACAATTATCCATGAGCCGCCCGCCTGACCGCACCCGATCCGAGGCATGTGGACGCTTGCGGAAGTTTTCTGCGCACGTGCCGAAACGGATTGCAATGCGGTTTCCAGAGCAGCATAACGGATACGGGGTGATTCAGATGGCCCATAGCCACGCTGCGAAACCATCGTTGCGATCTCGACTCCGTCGTCAACTTCGCAAAAATGGACCTCGCCCAGCCTCCTGCGTTGACTGAACCAATTTCTAAACTCTTCCTGCGCTTTCGCCCATTTTCTCTTTACTGCAATGGACACGCCTCTTCCACCCCAGTTTGGTGTGGCATCGCTGACGACGTGCGTGATCAACTTCCTGCCACTTCCCCGCGGCCGAAGCACGTCACCCTGCAGAAACTGTATTTCCGGAGCTGACGTTGCGCGCTTCCTGCTGCTCATGAACCCAGCAACCCGAGGGAACAGCGCTCCGGGGTAAGGCGGTATTCCGATGCATTCCACCCTGAGCTTCTCCCCGACGTCTGGAAAGGCGATGTCACCTTTGG
>JADYYL010000203.1 GCA_020853655.1 Deltaproteobacteria bacterium | reverse complement strand
TCACTATCGGCAACTCGGCGTAGCTTCCAAATCAGAATGACAAGAACTCGAAACTGTTGGAGAAAGGCCACATGAATCGACAGCGCCGAAAACGGCGTCTCCTCCGCGGCAATAGTACCGACCAGAGCGTCGGACGATATACGTGCCCGACATGTCACGAACGGATCACGGTGCCCATCGACAGAGGGGGCGCCGCGCATCAGCAATACAGCAACGACTGCCACGTCTGCTGCCGACCGGCGACACTCACGGTCACCATCGACGAACACGGGATCCAGATCACCGCGGAAAACGAAAGCTAGCAGGGTTGTGAAACTCCTCCCTACAAAACGCGGATTGACCTTGCACAGGGATAAAGCCGCGCAATCCGAACCTCGTGTGGAACAAAAACTCTCACATAGGTGATCGACAAGTCTTGAAGTCCATAGTGGGAAGACAGTGCGACATTCTCACTGTAGAGCGAACTTGTTTGCGAATGTCAGAAGTTCGCGCTCTCGGCCTCTAAGATCGCATCGACGATCTCGTGTGGCTTATCCGATATGTCCATGACGAGTGCGTCGAGCGGTTCTTCGAGAGCTTCAAACTGGGAACGAAGCATTCCACTCTTCATAAAGTGGTCCGCCCGTGACGTCATCCGCGATTGGATTAGTTCGAAAGATCCTTTGAGGTGGACAAAACGAACCTGATTCGGCGTCGATCCGGCAAGCACCTCTCGGTATCTGGCTTTCAGTGCCGAACACGCGAGCACAACGCCGCGACCTGCGGCGAGGGACTCCTCGATCTTCTGCCGTAAAATTGCGAGCCAGGGAGCGCGATCCGCATCTGTCAGCGGCGTGCCCTGCGACATCTTCTCGACGTTGGCACTCGGATGAAAAGAGTCCCCGTCCAGAAAGTCATAACCCGCTCTGTTGGCGAGCAGCTCGCCAACAGAGCTTTTACCGGAGCCACTGACTCCCATAACGACCAAAACTCGGTGCGTCAGCATGGCTCTCCGTCATTCGACAGGCCCGGCGTCTCTCCCTCGGAACGACCGGGGGGTCGCCGCGCTCTTTAATCTTTGGGATCTCAACATCGAGGTCCCAACTGGAACCCTCTGTACCCTTCGATGAACGAAGAGCGCTCCGCAGCGCGTTCCAGATCGCCAGAGACGCCTGCCGACGCGCGAGGCGCAATGCGTGGGAGAGAACATCGACTCCCCCTTCGAGAATGCAGCTCCGGATTAGTTCAACGGAACATCCGGACCTGCAAGGCAGTACCGAGCGATGTCATCGTTATTCGAAAACGGATCATCGCTCAGCTTCACCGTCATCCGCGCCGCGTCGGCGAAAATCTCGGAGTAACCTGATGCTCCGAAACAATACACCTTTGCCGAACCAGCAAGGATGGAGAATTTCTGCTGCACCTTGAAGGCGCTACACGCCGCGGGTGGCGATTCACTATCGGCAGTTTCAAAGCTGCACCCACCAAACCCTGACCCCGCTGCAGGCCATCGGTCACGATTCTGCGTGTCGCGTACGACAATACTAAATGCATCGAGGAGCGGACCGGAGAGAATTGCCGCGGCGTTCCCATTGCATTCGACAACAGCTGGGCGGTATCGGACGTAGGACGGGACATCTGGCGCGCAGACGCATCGTTTGAAACCAAGTTCGCCCCCGCAGAGCGGCGTCCCACCGGAGCCGCCTGTTGCCGGCTCACTCTCAATCTCTGTAACCGTCCACACACGGCCGACCGGCGTCGGAGTCGGAAGAGCCGCACCGTCGCCGATTGGCGCGGGATCTGGCACATCCTCTTCATTGCTATCACTACCTCCTCCTCCACACGACGTGGCGAGCAGAAGAGCCGGGATTAAGGAGAGGAAGAGAGCAGATCGAGACTTCATGTCAACCGTGTCAGTTATCTATCGAGGTAACAATATTGAAGCGAACGCGCGAACCGATGCGCGCGTTCGCGCGTGTGAGTTTTACGGAGGTGCGACTACTTGTGCACCATTCCATCACGCTCGTTGGGATTGCGAACCCGGATCCACTTATTGACGCCCTCAACGAGGATATTCGGGCTTCCCACGAGCATTGCCAATCGGAACAACTCGTCAGAATCCTGCCCCGTCCCTCCGGTTCGCATATAGTAACGCGAGCCATACGGCTGGTCAGTAGCGAACAATCCAATCGTCGCTATCGGCTCGCACCGCGCGTTGCGAATCTCGATCACTTTCTTGTTGGTTCGCTCGGCGACGTTCTGCACGATGAACGTTGGCCCACGCCCACCATGAAGGTTAGAGGACTTGTAGAGCACCCCACCCCCCGGGATCTCGTTAATCGGCACGATGTTCGGGCAGATCGTCCGAGCTTTCGCTTCGATCGCTTTCTCTTCGACTTCATCCGCCTGAACAATAGCTGTGAACGGAACGGCAAGGAGGGCGAGTGTGATGATTTTTCGTATCATGAGCGTTTTCCTAAAAAGAGTTACGGACACTCGCCGGGTGCACGAAGCGACTGGCTATCGGCGGCAGCCCAACATTCGTTGACGAATGTGAGGCGATCGCAGCTACAAACGGGGGCGGAATCAAGCGTGCACGCCGTTCCGACCGGCTCGCAGTCCCCTTTTCCTCCGGCGGCTCCGCACGAGAAATCGGTGAAGTTACAATACTGTCCCGCGCCGCATTCATCCGACGTGGTACAGGACGATCCTCCGCCTCCGCTGCAGCCTGCGACCGCGCAAAGACAGAGGAGAAACGGCAAGCTTCGAATGCGTCTCAATTTCATGAAAGTGCTCCAAACGTATGCGTGTCGTTTCGAGGTCGAGTACTGTCAACTGGTTCGACTCTGGAAACGGGAGTCGAAACGGAGGTCGACAAGAGTCTCGGACGGCAACGCGGATCAGTGAACCGATCCGTGACTAGCATAAGGCGATGGGGGTGGGAGTACCAGGTTTTCGGTGCGCATCCGCTGGATCTGCGGATTATCGGTAAAGCGATCGGCACCTTCCCCGCGCTCTCTGTGAAGAAGCCGCTCAAGTAGCCAAAACAAGGGAAGCACTAGCCGAACTGCAAAGAGAGCGGAAAAGTTATCCACAACTCGAAAAATCCGCGCAGCGCCGCACCTCGGCTGGGTGGAACTCGCGATGACTAGGCGTGGGGGCTGAGAATGGGAATGAAATCGGTGAAGTCAGCTTCGTTTCGTGTATCCCGACCAGGGCACGAAAGCGAAAAAGTGAGAGAAGGTGCAGCGCCAGAACCTGATGAAAAACGAAAGAGAACCGAAGAACCGTAAAATAAATCCGCCGTGCCGGCGCGAAACGAGGGGCAGTCGTCTGTCCCTGTTTCGCACCGGAGATCGTGTCGTCATTGAAGTCGACGTTCGAGGTACGTCTCGCGGTCGATCGGCCTGAATCCGGCCGACTCAAGAGCCTCGATCGTCGCTTCATCGCTGCGTTTGGGAAACGCGTGAACTCGGTAGATGCCCTCGTCGCTCAGATCGCGAAACACACTCTCGATCAGAGCGACTCGCGCGTCATGAGGATCTGCGACATCCGGTGAGACGAAGATTCGCAAGATGTTGCCGCGAACTCCGAGCCCCCCAGCGATGATGCAACCGAGCACGCGCTCGCCGTCATCACCTCGCCGAATCAACAGATGCGAATCCGTGCAGTCGCTGATCGGCCGAGTCGCTGCGTAGGTCGCCAGCTCCGGCAGGTCACGGAATGCCTGCTCCAAGTTGTCCTGGGAGAGGCGTTCGATCACGACGTCGCGCGGAAGTTCCGGCGCGTCGACGTGATCCGGAATGTCCGCTTCGAACGTCCGCTTGTCCTCTCGATCGTGGAACCCGACTTTGCGCCAGAAGTGCACCGCGGGGTTCCCTTCCGTGACGACGACGTGCACAACGTGAATGCCGGTACCCGCAAGGGCGTCCACGACGGTTCGAACGAGTTCCTTGCCGAGGTAACGATGCCGTGCCGAGCCATCCACACCAACGTGGGCAAGAGTGGCACGGTGACCGCGGCGACCGACGATAGCAGCGCCCAGGATGGCTCCCGAACCATCCGAGATAACGAAGCTC